>NZ_NPML01000012.1 GCF_002252565.1 Petroclostridium xylanilyticum | reverse complement strand
TGAGAATATTTTTCTGGGAAGAGAACCTCTTATAGGCAAAACAGGACTTGTGGACAAGAAAAAAATGGTGGAGGATGCAAAAGAACTTTTAGAAAAACTGGAGATGCATGATATTAACCCTACGGCATTAATGCACCAACTCAGTATTGCAAAGACACAGCAGGTAGAAATAGCAAAAGCTATATCTTATGATTCTGATTTAATTATAATGGATGAGCCTACATCTGCTATTACTGAGGTGGAAGTAGAGCACTTGTTTAAAATAGTAAGAAATTTAAGGGATAAAGGTGTAGCTATTATTTTCATTACGCACAAAATGGATGAAGTTTTTAAAATAGTGGACGAAATAACTGTATTCAGAGACGGACAATACATTGGTACTGAACTAGCTGAAAATCTCAATAAGGAAAAACTAATCGAAATGATGGTAGGACGGGAGATTACACAAATGTTCCCAAAGGAACCTGCAGAAATCGGTGAAGTTATACTGTCTGTAAAGAATCTTACAAAAAGTGGACTATTTGAGAATGTGAGTTTTGATTTGAGAAAAGGTGAAATACTTGGTTTTGCAGGATTAATGGGTGCAGGAAGAACGGAAGTAATGGAAAGTATATTTGGAATTAGAAAGGCTGACCAAGGTGAAGTCTATATTAAAGGAGAAAAAGTTGAAATAAATACTCCAAGAGACGCAATAAAACGAAAAATGGCTTTTTTAACTGAAGATAGAAAGCTGACAGGAGTATTTCTGCCTTTAGCAGTTCGTGATAACATTGTAGTATCATGTATTGATAAATTTATTAATGGTTTGTTCCTCAATAAAAAGAAAATAGAAGAAGTCTGTCAACAGGAAAAAGATAAACTAGCTATAAAGACACCTAATATGAACCAAAAAATAAAGAATTTAAGCGGTGGTAATCAACAGAAAGTTTTAATATCCCGGTGGTTGTTAACTGACCCGGATATATTAATCTTAGACGAGCCAACAAGAGGAATTGATGTAGGAGCAAAATCTGAAATTCACAGATTGATGAGCAAACTAGCCCAACAAGGAAAGGCGGTTATTATGATATCCTCTGAGCTGCCTGAGATTCTGGGCATGAGTGATAGAATTTTGGTAATGCATGAAGGTAAAATAACTGGAGAGCTTGATAGGTTTGAAGCAACTCAGGAAAAAGTACTCGAATATGCAACAGGAGTAGCCGTAAATTAAAATCATGTAATAGGTTAGGAGGAAACAAGATGGCGCTTAAACATGGGGAAGCAAAAATTAATAACAAAACATTAAATAATACCGTATCAATATCTAATTTCAAGCAAATGTATAACCGTTATGGAATATTTTTTATACTAATTGCATTGGTTGTTCTAATGTCTGTCCTTTCTCCATCGTTTTTAACAGTTATAAATCTTATGAATGTAGTAAGGCAAATATCTTTTATTGCAATGGTGGGAATTGGTGTTACAATGGTTATTATCACTACCGGAATTGACCTGTCTTCCGGTTCTGTTATTGCATTGGCATCAGTTGTGAGTGCGAGTTTCGCACATCCAAATACGTATCCTCTAGTAGTACCTGTGCTTTTAGGTCTTGCAATGGGAGTGCTCTGTGGTGCTGTTAACGGTTCAATTATCGCAAAGGCAAAAATTCCTCCTTTTATTGTCACTTTAGGTATGATGACTGTCGCAAGAGGAGCTGCACTGTTATATAGTAATGGCAAACCAATCGGAAATTTTACCAATGAATTCATATTCCTTGGTGCCGGAAAAATTATGGGTATACCCGTTCCTATAATTATCCTGCTATTTGTAGCAACAATCACACATATTATGTTAAACAACACAAAATTCGGAAGACATGTCTATGCGATAGGTGGTAATGAACAGGCAGCAATCATATCAGGTGTAAACGTCAATAAAGTTAAGGTTTTAGTATATACTTATGCATCATTTTTAGCAGCTCTTGCAGGAATAGTATTAACCGCTCGTATTAGTTCCGGACAGCCTGGTTTGGGCGTATCTTATGAACTGGATGCCATTGCAGCAGCTGTAATCGGGGGGACCAGTTTGAGTACAGGAGGAATAGGCACAGTAGCTGGAACCATTACAGGTGCGCTTATCATTGGTGTAATCAATAATGGGATGGATTTGTTAAATGTTTCTGCTTACTGGCAGCAGATTGTAAAAGGCGTAATAATTGTAGCTGCTGTTTTATTGGATCAGATGAAAAATAAATAAATAAATATAGGATCAAGTCAAAAATAAAATTTGTACTTGAATGTCAGGACTTAGGTTTCTATAGTTTTCAAGTACATTATAAAAACTATAAAATAAAAAAATATTTTAATTTCAGACCAGCTAATTGTTGTCAATAGTTTTTTAAAAAATTTTTTAGAAAGACTTCAAAGCAATGGACATTAAAAAAAGGCATGACAACAAAACCACCTACTATTAGTAAACATAAAATAGCTGGTCGGCTGGACATTGAAAACTAAACATTGAGCATGTACGTATTAAGCTGCCGAATTCTTTGCTACAAGCATTTTTGCATGTTCCTCGGGCTTTCTTAAAACAAACGGCTTTCTGTCTCTTAAAACAGCAAAGATGATTGTAACCAGTTTATGCATTACAGCACCCAGAGCCACCTTTTTAGGCTTGCTAAGGCACTTTTTGCGGTAGAATTCATACAATATCGGATTATGCTCCTGGCCATTGCGTTTCTTACGTACATTTGCCAGGGCGGTTGTGAAAACTACCCTTCTAAGCAGCCTCGGACCCCGTTTGGACATTTTGTTTTCAGTGCCTTCAAATTGGCCTGATTGTGTAACTGACGGGTCTATACCGAAGTAAGCAACCAATTTGTCTGGCTTGGGGAAAGCACTAAAATCTCCGATTTCAGCCACTATAGTAGCTGCAGTCAGAAGTCCGATTCCGGGGATTGAGCACAGTAGTTCGATAGTCAGAGATAGAACCGGCATGTCCTTTGAGGCATCCTTGTCCAAGAGCTCGTGAATAGCCTCAACTGCCTCATCCAGAGATTGCATCAAGGTTTTAATCATTGCGATGTTGGCTTTAAGCATTGCAACATTGGCAATGGAATTAATGCTCAAGGGGTTGAAATTGCTAGCCTTGGAACAAAGCGATTCATATTTACGTGTAGCCCATTTAATGTTTTTCCTGGCGGTCTTCTGTATAAGAGAAATCAGTTCCTGTCTATCGGCTTTGAGGATATCCTCAGGTGTGGGATACTTCTCAAGAATCGCCAGTGCAGTACAGGAAGAAATATCCTTGAAGACATCGGTAAAGCTTAAGAAAAGTTGATCAACAATACCCAAGAGCCTGTTCTTATAGGCAGTAAGCTGGTCAGAAAGCTTGTAGTAGTGGCGGCAAAGACTTCTTAGGCAATCGACATCTTCATGAGGAATATTAGTGGTTTTAAGCTGTTCGAAACGATACAGTAAAGCAATTTTTCTGGCATCCACCTTATCATTTTTTACTTTCCTAACCCTGATATTTTTGATAGAATCAGATTGGATGGGGTTTATGACGCAAACCTCATATCCATTCTTATTAAGGGCTTGGAAAAGGATTTTGTGGTAATGGCCGGTGGATTCCATGACGACGACAGGCTTTGCTGCAAACTCCTTTTCCGCTTTTCTAAGGAGTTCGAAAGCTCTGTCAAAGTTGGAATATGCGTCATGGTTAATCCTAATGCGGGCATAGACTTGGTTGGAAGGCGAGAGAATCGCCATCTCTGAAAATCTCTTACCAACATCGATCCCGGCAACAGGTACTTGATTCATAAAAAGCCTCCTTCATTGTAATAATTTTGGACTTGTGGAGCATCCATTCCTTCTCCAGTAAGTATGCAACCTAGCATGTGACACGAGGAACCAGCTAAAAAGCCGGCCTCAACCAGCCAAATCATGTAAACTTACCGGAATGGATAGATAGTCTAAACTACGGGTAGTCGTCTCCTAAAGGCGCCGTCCCAGGAGGTGGTACATCAACCCTCCGCGTCCGAAAGCTATTATACATGATTGTCAAGGTACAGGCCAGCCAGAAACTGGTACATGGCTAAGGTGGGAAGCCAGTGAAGTGAAGATGATGGCGGGCGCCGCCTTCCCCCTGGGGGAAGGCATATATGATGATATGCTTGATGTTTAGAAAGTGACTAACAATATTATGTAGACTATTAAAAACTGGTAATTACAGTAGCTGTTTGGCTACTGATTGATTACAACTATATTGTACTAGGAGGTTATTAATTATGAAAGTTTGTTTTAATCAAGCAACTACAATGAAAAATTCCACGCTTGAAAAAGATTTGCTTTTTTGTGAAAAACATGGGTATGAACTTATTGAAATTCGACTTGACAAATTACGTGAATATTTGAAGGATCATACAACGGACGATCTTGTAACATTTTTCAACAACAGCAGGATTAAACCTTTTGCATTTAATGCCTTAGAATTTATTACTTTCCGTGATGAAGAAGGGTACAAGCAGGTGAAAGACGATTTAAAATTCCTATGTGAAGTTGGAAAAAAAATTAATTGCAAAAAAATTGTCGCAGTACCTACTTTTGATATTGGGGACTATACAAAATCACAAATTAAAGAAGAATCTATTCGTGCATTAAATGATTTAGCAGATATCGCTGAGCCGTATGGAGTAAAACTGGCGTATGAATTTGTAGGTTATCCTAATTGTTCTGTAAATACATTTGGTCAAACATATGACATTGTAAAAGCAGTGGATCGTGAAAATGTAGGAATGGTTTTAGACTGTTTCCATTTCCATGCCATGGGTTCAAGACTAGAAGATTTGCAAAAAGCCGATGCTAAGAAAATTTTCATTTTCCATATTGACGATGCTGAAGATTTGCCAGTAGGCGCATTAAGAGACCATCAAAGGTTATGGCCGGGAGAAGGGGCTATTGATCTGGACTCAATCTTAAAGACATTAAAAGACATTGGCTATAGTGAAATGGTATCAGTTGAATTATTCAGACCGGAATATTGGGACTGGGATATTGAAGAGGCAATAAAAGTAGGAAAACAAAAAACCGAAGCAATTGTTGGGAAATATTTTGAAATTGAATAATTTATTAAGATTAAAGCTAAAAAATGACTTAGGAGGTAAATGGATATGAAAATTGCATTTGACGTTGATGTTTTAGCAAAACAAATGGGTATTACCCAGATGGTTCATCAGGTAGCCGACTGGGGTTACAAGTACATTGAACAATCGCCGCATCCACGGATTAATCCATTTTATAAACATCCAAAGGCCAGTCGAGAGTGTCTTACCGAATATAAAAATGCACTAAAAGAAACGGGTGTAGAAATTTCCTCATTTATTGTGGTTTATCATTGGTCCGGTCCTGATGAGGAACGCCGTAAAGCGGCTGTAACTAACTGGAAGAGAATGATTGAAATTGCAGTTGAGATGGGTGTTTCTGTTATCAACACCGAACTTTCTGGTGACCCAAATCAGCCAGTGGTTTGCGAAGAGATGTGGTATCGTTCTATGGAAGAATTGCTTCCAATCATTGAACGAGAAGGTATTCGTGTTGAAATACAATCACATCCTTGGGATTTTTGCGAGAATCACTACGAGTGCTGCGACCTTGTTAAGTCTTTATATAGTGAAAATGTAAAATATTTATACTGTGCAGCCCATACATTCTTTTATGATAAAGGTAAAGGCGATGTTAGGAGCATGCTGGACTATGCAGGCGATGACCTGTCTCACGTACTTATTGCAGATACTATGAACCATACCATTGACTGCCGATATATCGTGAACCCTCCCGGTGTTGACGCAACAATCCATCAGCACCTTGGCATCGGTGAGGGAGAGGTAGATATAGGCGGCATTTTTGAGAAGTTACGAGAGATGGACTTTGCCAACAGGACTTTTAAGGTAGGAGGAGAGTCAATTATCGCAGCAGCACTATTTGGCTATCCTGAAAAAATGGCAAAACAAGCTATTGAAACAAGAGAAAGAATAGAAAGAGAACTTCTCAAGAAATAATAGTTTTATTAAAAACAAATTAAAAAGCTCTTACCCTATTTATGGTAAGAGCTTTTTAACTACAGGGCAACTGATGAAATTTTAAAACAGAAAAGTGCAAAGAAAAGAATATATGTTCGTTCGATGCGGCTTTTCCTCCGCTGCGTTAACAGGCTCTAAGCCTTTCCGCAACCTTTTTCTATAATTGTCAACTAAATTAAATGCACCCGCTTTTGAAAATTAAGTTGACATTTAAAAGAAAAATGTGCTATAATCTAATCATAAAATATTAAACGTTTGCGGAATAAAAGGTGTTTTAAATGAGTGTTACGATTAAGGATATTGCTAAAGTAGCAAATGTGTCATATGCAACTGTTTCTAGAGCACTTTCCAATCATCCAGAAGTTAGTGACAAGACAAAAAAGAGGATACAAGACTTGGCGAAAGCAATGGGATACACTCCTAATGCAATTGCAAGAGGCTTAGTGACTAAAAACACGCATACGATAGGTTTGATTATTCCTGATATAACAAATCCTTTTTTTCCTGAAGTGGCACAGGGAATAGAAGATTGTGCAAACCGTAATGGGTATCAAGTTTTTTTATGTAATTCTAATTGGCAGCTAAACAAAGAGAAAGAGTATCTGAAAGCTTTATATGAAAAAAGGGTAGAAGGCATTGTCATTGGACCTGTGTCTAATGACGTATCACATTTATTGGATACAGTTAATAAGAATGTCCCCTTGGTATTTGCGGCATACAAGCCTCAAATAGAGGAGTGCAACTATGTTGCAACCGATGATTATAAAAGTGCTGTCATTGCTATGGAATATCTTATTAAACTAGGACATAGAAAAATTGCGTTTATTGGTGGGCAGCATAAAGTTCGTCTCAATGGTTATATTGACATATTACAAAAATATAATATTCCTGTTATGCCATCTTACATCAAGTATGGCCAATTCAAGCAAGAGAGTGGTTATCAGATGGCCAAAGAATTACTTATAGAAAATGAAATTCCTACCGCTATTTTAGCTGGAAATGATATTATTGCTTTAGGGGTTATTCAGGCCATTGAAGAGTTTGGTCTAAGTGTACCAAATAATATTTCAGTTGTGGGATTTGATGACATCTCGTTTGCTGCACTTGACAAGATTCAGTTGACTACTGTATTTCAGCCAAAATATAAGATTGGAGAACTGTGTGTTGAAATTTTACTGGATAAAATCAAAAATCCTGATAATCATAAGTTTGTTCATAAAATCCTTGAGCCCAAACTTATTATCAGGAAAACATGCAAAGGAATAAGCATATAATGCAAAATATCGCCTGCATACGTTATTTTCATCATTGTTTGTGCCGGGTAGCCTAGCGCAGTAGTTAATATGTAAAAAGCATGTTTCACAAAATCGTAAACGTTTTCGATTTTAATAAATTTTAATAAATATTTCTATAACAAATCAAAATAGGGGGTATTAAAATGACAAATAAATTAAATGCTGTGGAGTATGTGAAAGGGTTAGTGGAAAGAGCTCGGAAAGCTCAGGAAGTAGCCCAGTCCTTTACTCAGGAAAAGGTAGATGAATTGGTAAAAGCCATTGCCTGGGCAGTAGTCAAAGAGGAAAACGCAAAAGAAATCGCCAGGCTTGCAGTAGAGGAATCCCAGCTTGGCAACTATGAAGGGAAATACACCAAGATCAAGAAGAAAATAAGAGGCGTACTAAGAGATATAAAAGATGAAAAATCCGTAGGTGTAATAGAAAGAGATGAAAAGAAAGGGTTAATCAAAATTGCAAAACCGGTGGGAGTTATTGGGGCACTTGTTCCATGCACAAACCCGGAAGCTACCCCAGTTGCAAAAGCAATGTGCGCAATCAAGGGAAGAAATGCAATCGTGTTTTCACCCCATCCCCGTACAAAAAAGACCAACAAAAGGGTTGTTGACCTTATGAGGGAAGCACTCAAAAAACACGGTGCTCCGGAAGATTTAATTGTAACAGTAGAAGATCCAACTTTGGAAATCAGCAATGAAGTCATGAAGCAGTGCGACCTTATCGTAGCAACTGGAGGAAGTCCAATGGTAAAAGCAGCATACAGCTCCGGAACACCGGCCTATGGTGTAGGAACGGGAAATGCAGTAGTCATTGTGGACGAAACAGCAGATATAAAAGATGCAGCCCATAAAATTATGCTCAGTAAAACCTTTGACTATGCAACAAGCTGCTCTTCTGAAAACTCTCTGGTGATTCAGGAAAGTATTTACCATGAGCTCATTGAAGCCCTAAAACAGGAAGGCGGATATTTAGTAAGTAAAGAAGAAAAAGAAAAACTTCAAAATGCGCTATGGGTAGATGGGCACCTGAATCCGAAGATCATTGCACAGCCTGCTCAAAAGATTGCTCAAGCAGCAGGGATTGAAATAGGAGAAGATAAAAAATTCATTATGGTAGAAGAACAGGGCATAGGAAAAGAATATCCGTTCTCCGGAGAAAAACTCTCAGTTGTAGTAACGCTCTATAAATATAGCAGCTTTGAAGAAGCAATAGAAAAAGTAAATAAGATCACCGATTACCAGGGAAAAGGACACTCCTGCGGAATTCACTCCAATAATGAGGATCACATATTAGAACTGGGCTTAAAAACCAAGGTCAGCAGGATCATGGTAAGACAGCCTCAATGTTATGGTAATACCGGGGACTGGGTAAACGGCATGCCCTTTACCATGACATTAGGGTGCGGAACATGGGGAGGCAATATTACATCCGAGAACATTACATGGAAGCATTTTATCAATACTACATGGGTTGCTTCTCCTATAGAGCCGGTTATTCCAACTGACGAAGAATTATTTGGCGACATTATGAAGGATTAAAATTGGGAGTAAAGAAAGATAAGTTCTAATTTTAAGAGATAGATAATAAAGAGGTGATATCGTGAGAATACGACAGGATGGACCATTTAAGAATGGTTATAATGCTATTACTGAAATGGATGGAAAACACAGTGACATGCTTATGGATTTCGGTATTCTAATGTTAAATAAAGATCAAAAGGAAATCAATACCGAAAATAAAGAAAGGGCTTACCTGCTCATACAGGGGGAAGTTGTTTTCGAATGGGAAAATAACAAAGTAACTGCAAAGCGGGTTTCATGCTTTGACGAAAATCCATGGTGTCTCCATGTACCATCAGAAGTTGAAGTTAAGATTATTTCCCTTGCAGATAGTACTGAAATTGCAGTGCAGAAGACAGATAATGAAAAAACATTTCCGTCCAAACTTTATACTCCTGGTGAATGCATGAGTGAAGAACGGGGTAAGGGGACCATGAACGAAACGTCCACAAGAATCGTAAGGACTATCTTTGATAAAACGAACACTGAAAATGCCAACCTGGTTTTGGGAGAAGTGATAGACTTCCCTGGACGATGGTCCAGTTATCCACCTCATCATCATCCCCAACCGGAAATATATTTCTATAAATTTTACCCTGAAAACGGGTTCGGCTATGCGGAGCTTGGAGAGGAAGTAGTTAAGGTAAGAAATAATGATACTGTAACAATAGCTGCAGGGCTTACGCATCCTCAAGCTACAGCTCCGGGCTATGCAATGTATTACCTTTGGGTGATCAGACACCTGAAAGGCAACCCGTACATTACGCCTACTTTTGTAGAAGAACACTTATGGGTTACGGATAAGAATGCAAAGATATGGCCGGATAAATAAAATAGAAGAAGGAGGAAAGTATCAAAATGAAAACCATTAGACTAACGATGGCACAGGCACTGGTAAAATTTCTCGACAACCAGTATGTGGAATTTGATGGTAAGCAGCAAAAGTTTGTAAAAGGTATTTTTACGGTATTCGGTCACGGAAACGTACTGGGATTAGGTCAGGCTTTAGAACAGGATGCCGGCGATCTGGTGGTGCACCAGGGAAGAAACGAACAGGGAATGGCCCATGCAGCAATGGGATATGCAAAACAGAATCACAGAAGGCAGATCTATGCCTGCACATCATCCGTTGGACCGGGAGCGGCAAATATGGTAACAGCGGCTGCAACGGCTACTGCCAACAGAATTCCTGTGCTGTTTTTGCCCGGAGACACCTTTGCAACCAGGCAGCCTGACCCGGTATTACAGCAGGTGGAACATTTTCATAACTTTTCCATTACTACAAATGATGCATTCAAAGCAGTAAGCAAATACTGGGACAGGGTTAACAGGCCGGAGCAACTGATGACAGCCATGATTAACGCAATGCGGGTATTAACTGACCCGGCAGATACGGGGGCTGTAACCATAGCACTGCCTCAAGACGTACAGGGAGAAGCTTATGATTACCCGGTAGATTTCTTTAAGAAAAGGGTGCACAGAATTGAGAGAAGACCGGCTACAAAAGAAATGATCAAAGATGCGGTAGAATTGATTAAAAACAAGAAAAAGCCTATGCTGGTATGTGGCGGCGGAGTAAGATATTCTGAAGCAGCAGAAGCCTTTAGAATATTTGCTGAAAAATTCAACATTCCTTTTGGAGAAACACAGGCAGGTAAGAGCGCAATTGTTTGGGACCATGAATTAAATCTGGGGGGAATGGGAACAACGGGAAACCTGGCAGCAAACATTATCGCCCAGCAAGCAGACTTAATTATCGGTGTAGGAACCAGATATACAGACTTTACAACAGCATCAAAATGGCTATTCCAAAATCCTGATGTGGATTTTATCAATATTAATGTAGCAGAATTTGATGCATATAAATTGGATGCAGTAAAAGTAGTGGCAGATGCAAAAGCAGCACTGGAAGTATTAACGGAAGAATTAGAAAAAATCGGATATAAATCGGCTTACACAACAGAAATCAAAGAAGCAAGAGAAAAGTGGGCAGCAGAATTAGACAGGTTATTTAATGCAAAATACACCGGAGAGGGATTTGTACCTGAAGTGGCAGGACACATAGATCACGTATTGGAAGAGTTTGGAAAACAAACCGGTTCCTATCTAACCCAGACAAGAGTATTGGGCATTCTGGATGAAATTCTGGATAAAGATGCAATTGTAGTAGGGTCCTCAGGAAGCTTGCCGGGAGATATGCAAAGAGTGTGGAGGGCAAAAGAATCCAACACTTACCATATGGAATACGGATATTCCTGTATGGGGTATGAAGTTAATGCAGCATTGGGAGTAAAAATGGCAAGACCGGAGCAGGAAGTATACGCGATGGTAGGGGATGGATCCTATATGATGCTTCATTCAGAATTACCTACGTCCATCCAGGAGAGACAGAAAATTAATATCATCTTATTTGACAATATGTCCTTTGGATGCATTAACAACCTCCAAATGGGACATGGAATGGGAAGTTTTGGAACTGAATTCCGGTATAGGAATCCGGAAACAGGAATGTTAGATGGTGGACTGGTTCCCATTGATTTTGCTAAAAACGCAGAAGCCTATGGATGTAAGACTTACACGGTAAAAACAGAGGAAGAACTAAGAGCAGCAGTTGAAGATGCCAAGAAACAAACGGTATCAACACTAATAGACGTAAAAGTACTGCCCAAAACAATGACTCATGGTTATGAGTCCTGGTGGAATGTAGGAATTGCAGAAACAGCACAAAAGGAAAGTATTCTAAAAGCTTCCGAAGAAGTAATGAAAGAACGGGATAGAGCAAGAAGATATTAATATTGCTATGCCGTAATTCCATCATTTGTCATCCTGAGCGTAGTGAAGGATCTCAGGATAGTAGCAGAAGATTCTTCGCTTCGTTCAGAATGGCAGGGAAAATATGCCCTTTCTAAACGCTTTGTGTAGAATTATAAATTAAATTTTAAAATCCTAAAGGTATATAAAAATGTCAAATAGGGAGGAATAAAAATGAGTGAAAAACAATACAAAAGTCCATTGCATGAGATGGCCAGTACCACACCGACAGACTTCTGGAACGATTCCTGTTCCATCTCCGAACTGCAATATGCCCTGGAATACGGTGCAGTAGGTGCTACCACCAATCCTGTAATCGTAGGGGAAGTGCTCAAAAAGGAAATGCACCTATATAAAGACAGAATCAAAGAACTCATCCAGGAGATGCCAACCGCAACAGAAGATGATATTGCATGGAAATTAAACGAGGAAATGGCAGTGGCAGGTGCAAAGCTGCTATATCCAATTTATGAACAGACAAAAGGACAAAAAGGAAGAATATCCATTCAGACCAATACAAAATATTATCGAAATGCTGAACTTATGACCAAACAGGCAGTACACTTCGGTAATCTGGCACCCAACATACAGGTAAAGATGCCCACAACCAAAGCAGGAATTCAGGCCTTTGAAGAAGCTACCTATCACGGAGTCAGCATCAATGCAACTGTTTGTTTTACTGTTCCGCAGGCATTGGCAGTAGCAGAAGCAGTGGAAAGAGGATTAAAAAGACGGGAACAGGAAGGTAAAGATACTTCCTGGATGCATCCTGTGTGTACCATCATGGTAGGCAGGCTGGATGACTGGCTCAAGGTAGTAGCAGATCGGGATGGCATTATAGTAGACCCCGAATGCCTGGAATGGGCCGGCGTTGCAGCAATGAAAAATGCATACAGGATTTATAAAGAAAGAGGATATAGAACCCAATTATTAGCAGCGGCATATCGAAACCACCACCAGTGGTCTGAATTTATCGGTGCAGACATGTCCTTAACAATACCGCACAAATGGATCAAACGTTTCAACCATTCGGATATTACCGTAGAAAACCGTATCGATAAACCGGTAGACCCCAAAATTATAGAACAGCTCACCAAGCACTTCCCGGATTTTAATAAGGCATACCAACCGGATGGAATGACCGTTGAAGAATTTGACACCTATGGTGCTCTAAGCAGGACACTGCTGCAGTTCCTTGCAGGATATGACGAGCTGGTACGCATGATCCGGGATGTTATGATTACTGTAAAATAAGAAAGGGGAAGAAAACAATGTTTAATGCAGAAAAAGTAAAATTAGGAATAGCACCAATTGCCTGGACAAACGATGACATGCCGGAGCTTGGAGGAGAAAATACTTTTGAACAGTGTGTAAGTGAAATGGCCCTGGCGGGATTTACCGGATCTGAAGTAGGAAACAAATATCCGAAAGATCCAGCAGTTTTAAAAAAGGCATTGGATTTGAGAAATATTCAAATCTGTAATGCCTGGTTTAGTGCTTTCCTAACTACCAAGCCCCTTGAAGAAACTGTAGCAGCCTTTATCAAGCACAGAGACTTTTTACATGCAATGGGTGCAAAGATGATTGGGGTAGCAGAACAAGGGCACAGCATCCAGGGAATGATGGATGTACCTGTATTCGATAAAAAACCGGTATTTACCGATGAAGAATGGGAAAAACTTGCAAGAGGCCTGGAAGAGTTGGGAAGGCTTGCAGCAGAAAAAGGAATGCTTGTATCCTATCATCATCACATGGGGACAGGAGTACAAACCACTGAAGAAATTGACAGGCTGATGGAAATGACAGATTCGACGCTGGTACATCTTTTATTTGATACAGGGCATCTTGCCTTCTCAGGAGAGGACGCGGAAGCAATATTAAGAAAATATGTAAAAAGGGTAAAACACGTACATCTAAAAGATGTCAGAAAAGATATACTGGCAAGAGTGAAACCTGAAAAGATGAGTTTCTTAAAGGCTGTGAAAGAGGGAGTATTTACAGTACCGGGAGACGGCATGATTAATTTTGAACCGCTGTTTAAAATCCTGGCTGAAAACAATTATGAAGGCTGGTTTGTTGTAGAAGCAGAACAGGACCCTGCAAAGGCAAATCCTCTTGAATATGCAATGAGAGCGAGAAAATATATCAGAGAAAAAACAGGACTATAATCAAACTATATAGTTCACAGTTAACAGATCTCGGTTCACAGTAGTAAACGATTTAATAGCTTTTACTGTAAACCGTGAACTGTAAACTTATTTACTTTATCTGCCATGTAAAATTATTATCAGCAACTATATATAATAAAAAAAGGAGAAGTTATTTATGAGTAAGAAAATAAAAGTAGGTGTCATAGGTGCAGGTCGTATTGGTAAAATCCATGCACAGAGCGTAACATATCATATTCCTGAGGCTGAGGTTAAAACAATCGCTGATGTTTATGCAGACAAAATTAAAGACTGGGCACATAGTCTGGGCATTGAAAATGTAACCAATGATTACCATGATATTTTAAACGATCCTGAAATCGATGCAGTGTTAATCTGTTCCTCAACCGATACACACTCTCAAATTACAATTGAAGCAGCAAAAGCAGGAAAGCATATATTCTGTGAAAAGCCGATTGATTATGATTTGGATAGAATACATGCAGCACTTAAGGCGGTAGAAGAGGCAGGAGTTAAATTCCAGGTAGGCTTTAATAGAAGATTCGACCACAACTTTAAGCAGGTTCGCGAACTAATCAAAGCTGGAAAAATTGGAGAGCCGCATATTATTAAAATTACTTCAAGAGACCCTGAGCCGCCTCCAGTAGAATACGTAAAAGTTTCCGGGGGAATTTTCCTAGATATGACCATACATGATTTTGACATGGCAAGGTATTTATCAGGAAGTGAAGTAGAAGAAGTATATGCCCAGGGTGCAGTTTTAGTAGATCCTGCAATCGGAGAAGCAGGGGATGTTGATACTGCCGTAATTACCCTGAAATTTAAAAATGGTGCTATCGGTATTATTGATAACAGCAGAAAAGCAGTTTACGGGTATGACCAGAGGGTAGAAGTATTTGGCTCAAAGGGATGTGTTACAGTATCAAACGATACACCATCATCCGCAGTCTTAAGTACGGTTGAAGGTGTGATGAGTGAAAAACCAAAATATTTCTTCCTGGAAAGATACATGGATTCCTTTGTACAGGAAATGAAGGATTTCTTTGACGCCATTGTTAACAATAAAGAAACACCGGTAACAGGTATAGACGGCTTAAAACCTGTACTGATAGGCCTTGCAGCTAAAAAATCCCTGGAAGAAGGAAGACCGGTTAAGGTTGGACAATAATAAAGAGATATTTATATATTTTGACAGACTCTCGCAATTTTTTAGAGAGTCTTTTTTGCATTTAAAGACTAATATGAAAATAGTGGGGAGTGAACAATCAAGCATATTTTCATTCTTTTTGTGCTGGGGCTACCCTACTTAAAGGGATATATGATAAAATCAAAATGTGACAATAAATATGATGAATAAAAATCAATTTATTATGAATAGGCGGTATAAGGGATTACACAAATGATACTTATACCATTCATATATTTCACTGAATCATAAAGGGGAGATGAGTTTCTATGTCCGGTGTTAAAATATTGATTGCTGATGATGAAGCACGAATGAGAAAACTGGTGTCGGATTTTTTAAAAAGGGAAGGCTACAGTGTAATGGAAGCTGAAGATGGAAAGCGAGCTCTAGAACTATTCTATAGTGAACAAAATTTTGACCTGGTAATTTTAGATATTATGATGCCCGAGTTGGATGGATGGTCGGTGTGCAGAAGAATCAGGGAAAATTCCCGGATTCCTATCATCATGCTTACAGCAAGAAGCGAGGAGGCTGACGAACTGCTTGGATTTAACCTTGGAGCCGATGAGTACATTACAAAACCTTTCAGCCCAATGATACTTGTAGCCAGGGTAAAGGCATTATTGAGGAGGTTAAGCAACGGAAAAAGGGATGTTAAATTATATGACGGCCTTAAAATAGATGAGACGGGACATGTTGTATATGTTGATGAAAAAATAGTTGATTTAAGTCCAAAAGAATTTGAACTGCTGGTTTATTTTACAGACAATGAAGGTATTGCTTTATCAAGAGAACAAATTTTAAACTCGGTATGGGATTATGATTATTTTGGTGATGCCAGGACGGTAGATACCCATGTTAAGAAGTTAAGACTGAAACTTGGCGATAAAGGAGATTATATTCAAACCGTCAGGGGACTTGGGTATAAATTTGAGGTGAAAAAATGAAACATTCAATAAAATTCAGGCTCTTTGCAACGGTTAGCGGCCTTATACTTTTCTATGTAATTTTATCCTGGCTGTTAAACAGTTTATTGCTTGAAAGGTATTATTTTTATAACAAGAAAAATATACTTATGGAAAGTTACAGACGGATAGACAGCCTGTATAAAGGTGATACGGAAGAAGTGTCTCTTGAACTTGAAAAGCTTGAACATACCAAGGGGTTGCGTATCATTATCCTGGATAAAAATTATGAAGTTAAATATGGTTTTATGCCCAAACGGAAAGAAATGAGGCAGAACCCTGTAATGCGTCCGCCTTCTGGCAATCAGAATTTATTTGAACTCCGTATTAAATCAAAAAAACAGGAGCTTCTGCAAGGGAAGTCATTTATTGAAAATAAAAGAGACGATATGCTAAATACTAACTTCATCAGTCTTTATGCAATGTTGAACAATGGTGATTATATATTTTTAAGCACCCCTGTTGCAGCCATTCAGGAGAGTGTGGAGATTTCCAACAATTTTTTTCTTTTTACAGGTATTATAACCATAATAACGGGCAGCTTTCTTGTTTTCTTAATAACAGGAAGATTTACAAGGCCAATACTTGAATTGAATAAGATAGCCCGGAAAATGTCAACTCTGGACTTCAGCGAGAGGTATCTGGTCAAAAATCATGATGAAATCGGACAGCTTGGAGAAAGTATCAATTCACTTTCAGAACAATTGCAAAAATCTATTACAGAACTTAGAGAAGCCAATCAGAAGCTCAAGGAGGATATTAAAAGAGAACGAAAGATTGATGAAATGAGGAAGGAATTCATATCCAGCATATCTCATGAGCTTAAAACTCCCATTGCGTTGATTCAAGGTTATGCAGAAGGTTTAAAAGTGAATGTCAATGAAGATGAAGAAAATAAGAACTTTTATTGTGATGTGATTGTGGATGAAGCTTTGAAGATGAACAGGCTTGTAAAACAGCTTTTGGAACTGGCACAGTTAGAGTATGGAGAACTTCCGCTGGAAAAAATCAACTTTAATATCAAGCAGCTGGTGATGCAGGTAGTGAAAAAAAACGCACTGATATTTAAAGAGAGAAATATTGATGTCATTATTCAAAATAATGAGGATATTATGGTAAATGCCGATTTTCACAGGATTGAACAGGTTCTGATGAACTATGTCAGTAATGCCGTTAATCACGTTGACTGTAAGAAAATAATCAAGATCCGTATAAAACAGGACGGTAAAAAGGCAAGGGTTTCAATTTATAATTCCGGACAACATATTCCCGAAGAAAGCATGGAAAAAATCTGGACAAGTTTTTACAAAGTAGACAAAGCACGGACAAGAGCATATGGCGGAACGGGTTTGGGATTATCTATCGTACGGGCTGTCCAGGAGGCACATGGAAACGGCTATGGTGTTAAAAATATGGAAGGAGGAGTTGAATTCTGGTTTGAACTGGATTTGGCCGACACTTCCGGCACAGTTTAGAAATGACAGCTGTGTATATGCTTTTATTCATAATTTATTTACAATTCTTTCATGGTTTGAACACAAATTTACCATATTATTATTACAAAATGTTTATAAGGAGGCGATTATATTGAAAAAACAACTGATAAATACAATTATAAAAATCGTGATCACTGTACTTGTCGTGGCGGGTGTAGGATATGGAGGATACTATGGCTACAACAAGGTATCATCGGCGAAAGCAACGAATACTGTTTCGCGGGAAGTTACTGTCGAAGTTGTCCGTGGAGATCTGACTGTGAACATATCCGGGACCGGGACTGTCCAGCCTATATCAAGGTATGATATTTTGCCAATGGTAACAGGCAATATCGTAAGCGCACCTTTTGAGGAAGGGATGGAAGTAAAAGCTGGTGATTTGCTTTATAAAATTGATGACAGCGATGTATCCATCAATATTGAAAAAACGAAAAACAGTATTGCAAAATTTCATCTGAACAATAAAACAACCCTGGAGAATATTAAAAATCTTGAAGTATTTGCACCGGTAGATGGCAGAATAGTTAATTTCACTGTAAAAGTTGGAGATTCTGTCGGGAGTTCGAATAAAATTGCCGATATTGTCAATAATGAAAGATTAGTGGTGAAGTTGCCGTTTAAAGAATCGGATTTGGAAAAGATTTCAAATCATCAGAGTGTGCAGTTAGTTGCAGCAGAAAGCAGTACGAAGGATATTTTAAATGGCAAAGTCATATCCAAAAATTCAGGGATTGCTGAAATAGAGGTGGATGACCCTAATGTAACGCTGCAGGGAACAAAAGTGGTTGGAGTTATTGAAACATCCCAGGGCAATATAGTTTCTACAGGTGCAGGGATCATCGAATATGCAGAGTCACAAGCCTTGAAAATTGAAGATATTTCAGGAACAGTAAAAAAAATATATGTAAACAATAATGAATGGGTAAAAGCAGGACAAAAAATACTTGAACTGGAGAATGATACGCTGCTTTTAGACCAAGATAAAAGTGCTTTGGATTTAAAAGACCTCCAGCTTACATTGGAATCGCAGCTTAAGCAATTGGAAAACTATAATATAGTATCCCCCATTGATGGAGTGGTCATCACAAAGAATGCCAAAGCCGGAGATACAATTAATAAACAAGACAACACGGTTCTCATGACAGTCGCTGATATGAGCAAGATGGTGTTTACTATGGCAGTTGACGAGTTGGATATTTCAAAAGTGAAGCTTGGACAGCAGGCGAAAGTACAGGCTGACGCCCTGCCCGGGAAAAGCTTTGATGGCAGGGTAACCAATATTGCTGCGGAAGGTACAGCCCAAAACGGTGTTACCACCTACAATGTTGAAGTAACCATTGACAATCCTGGTGAATTAAAACCGGGAATGAATGTAAATGCTGATATTTTTGTAGATAAAAAGGAGAACGTACTATATCTGCCCATGTCTGCAATTCAAACAATAAAAGGCGAAACCTATGTTTTTGTAAAAGGAAATAATTCCACAAACACTACAGGTAATAATGAAAGGTCCGATAGCCAAAAGCAGAAACAGGCTGCAGCCGGTCAAAATGCCCAGACAGCAAGACAGCCTCAGGCTGCTGCAAAGGGAACCGGTACTTTGGCTAATCTCAATGGAATAAGGAAGAAGGTTGTTGTGGGCATTAATAATGATGAATACATAGAAATCGTGAGCGGGCTGGAAGAAGGTGAAAAAGTGTTGTTGCCATATACCCCATCACAGAGCAGCAATAGAGCAATGCCTGGACCAGGCGGGTTTAACATGATGGGGGGCGGTGGAGCAATCCCGCGCCGGCAGTAGGAATTGAGGTGAAAGAATGATCAGGATTGAGGAAATGTATAAGATTTATAAAATGGGAGACGTTGAGGTAAAAGCTTTAAACGGAGTTTCAATCCACATAAAACCAAAAGAATTTGTTTCCATCGTGGGTCCGTCGGGTTCAGGGAAATCCACCCTGATGAATATGATAGGATGCCTTGATACGCCAACGTCAGGGAAATATTATATTGACGGCAGGGAAGTCAGCAGGTTGAAAGATGACGAACTGGCTGAAATCAGGAATAAAAAAATAGGATTTATATTTCAGGGGTTTAATTTGTTACCTAAATTAACTGCTATTGAAAATGTTGAACTTCCGCTCATTTATAGAGGAGTAGGCAAAAAAGAAAGGCATAAAATGGCAGTAGAAGCGCTGGAACGGGTTGGACTGGGACATCGGCTGCATCATAAACCTTCGGAGCTGTCAGGAGGGCAGCAGCAAAGGGTGGCCATTGCCCGGGCGCTTTCCAGCAAGCCCCCTTTAATCCTGGCAGACGAGCCTACAGGCAATCTGGACTCCAAGTCCGGGGTTGAAATTATGAAGATGATGCATGAACTGCACGAGATGGGAAATACAATTGTTTTAATTACACACGACAACGATATAGCCTTGCAGGCCAAAAGAATCATACGAATTCAGGACGGCAGCATTGTGGAAGACAGGGAGGTGAATTGAGTGAACTTTATACAGGCTTTTCGCATGGCATTGAAAAGTTTGATGGGGAATAAAGTCCGGGCCCTGCTTACCATGCTGGGGGTTATCATTGGTGTCAGTGCCGTCATTATACTTGTATCGTTGGGCGAAGCCTCCAGCAAATCCATTACCGAGAGAATCCAAAGTCTGGGTACCAATATGATTACCGTAAATATCATAGGAAGAGGAAGCAATAGGACCATCAGCGAGGATGAACTGTTTGCCTTTGCCAATAAGAATGAAGATGTTATTGAAGCTGTAGCGCCTATGATCAGTGGTTCGGTTACCGTAAAGGCGGGAAACAAAAATGTATCAACTACTTTGGAGGGTACCAATGAGGCATACCGGACCATCAGAAATACGGATGTACAACAGGGAAGGTTTTTTAATGCCTTGGATGTTGAAAGAAGGCAAAAAGTTGCACTCATTGGAACCTATGTGGCAAATGAGCTGTTTGCAGGTACAAATGCGGTGGGACAGAAAATCAAAATAAACGGTGAGTTGTTTGCTGTTGTAGGATTACTGGAAGAAAAGCAGAATTCTTCACAGCAATCCTCTGATGACAAGGTGATTATTCCATATACTACGGCCAAAAGGCTGTTGAGAAATGCAAACATGAGAACTTTTTATGTCCAGGGGAAAACAGCAGAAACAGTCAGCCAGGCCATGGAAAAACTGGAGGAATTACTGTTTCAAACCTTTAAAAGTACAGATTCCTACAGGATATTCAACCAGGCCGAAATGCTGACCACCATTAGCGATACCACAAAAACCCTGTCATTGATGCTTGGAGGAATTGCGGCGATTTCTCTTGTGGTAGGCGGCATAGGGATTATGAATATCATGCTCGTCTCTGTAACCGAGAGGACCAGGGAAATCGGCATAAGGAAGTCTATTGGTGCAAAACGGATAAACATCCTTGTGCAGTTTTTAATTGAATCCATTGTTGTAAGCGGAATGGGAGGAGTGGCCGGCGTTCTGATAGGTATAGCCGGTTCCCGGATCATAGGAAAACTGATGCAGCTTTCTGCCCAGCCTTCGTTGAGTACCATAGGCATTTCGTTTTCCTTTTCTGTGATAATAGGAACGTTTTTTGGGCTATATCCGGCCAATAAAGCCTCCAAGCTCAACCCGATAGAGGCGTTGAGGTTTGAATAAATAGGTAGAATGGCTTCTTTGAAGAGAATATGCCGTTTGCATGGCTTATTTGCTTTAATGAAGTCATTTTATTTTTGAAGGAAAGATAAAAAATATCTATATAAATAGTATTAAAAATTTTACAGAAGTGTTCAGGTTAAAATATTTAGTGCGTTAAATATAAATTTATGGTAATATTATTAATGGTGAAGAAGCTACTAAGAGAAATGGGTGAAAATATGAGAGATAGCATAGATATTTTAGGGACACGGATAGATTTTGTTACACTGGCAGAAGCTGAACAAAAAGTGTGGAATTTTTTAAAGGAAGATAAACTACATATGGTTTTCACACCAAATTCAGAAATGATTATGGCGGCACTTAAGGATGACGATTTGAAAAAAGTACTGAATGCGGGAGATTTGAACACTGCCGACGGGATAGGAGTGGTTTATGCCTCAAAAATACTGGGAAAACCTCTTAAAGAAAGAGTAGCAGGCTTTGACCTTGCAAAAAGGATTCTTGCAAAATTACCTCAAAAAAAATATACTCTCTATTTGCTGGGAGGGATTCCAGGAATAGCTGAAACAGCAAAAGAAAAATTACAGCAGGAATATCCGGGAATTCAAATCATTGGCACCCATGATGGATACTTTGATGAAAAAGAAGAACAGCGAATGATTGAAGAAATTAATAAGTTAAAACCAGATATTATTTTTGTATGTCTGGGAATGTCAAAACAGGAAAGATGGATCTACAACAACCGTAACAAACTCAATGCCAGGGTATGCATGGGGATAGGAGGCAGCCTGGATGTTTTTGCCGGCAAGGCTCAAAGAGCGCCGGAGGTTTTCCAAAAACTTGGTCTGGAATGGTTTTACAGATTGATAAAAGAACCGTGGAGATATAAAAGAATGATGGCGCTGCCCAAGTTTGCGGTTACGGTAATGTTAAAAGGTAAAAGATGTAGATGAGGGGTGGGGGGGTTATTATGTCATGGAAACAAAATTAAGGGTAAAACTATTGCAATATACGCCGGAGCCGGAGAAACTGGTTGCTTCTGCGGCAAAGCTTTGCTATTCAAGTTCCAATATTGAAGACATCATGGAAGGGTTAACTGGAGAAAAAGTTAACAGCTTTTTAAATATGTTGGTGGATATAGGGCATGAAAGTCCGATTGAGCATGTAAGTTTTACATTCGGGATTGAAGGAGTCAGTAGAAGTCTATTGGCTCAGTTGACGCGGCACAGGATTGCCAGCTATAGCGTCAAATCCCAGAGATACGTGAGAGAAGGACAGTTTGAATATGTAATACCTTCAGAAATAGAGGCAATTCCCGAAGCAAAGGAAAAATTTATACAGGCGATGGAGCAGGATCAGCAGTACTATAATGAATTGACAGATATTCTTATGAAAAAGCACTATCAAACTTTTATTAATGAAGGCAAGCCGGAAAAACAAGCAAGATTAATGGCTGAGAAAAAGGCGATAGAAGATGCACGTTATGTACTTCCTAATGCGTGTGAAACTAAAATTGTCTTAACCATGAATGCCCGCAGCCTGCTTAATTTTTTCCATCACCGCTGCTGTGAAAGGGCGCAGTGGGAAATACGGGAATTGGCTGTCCAAATGTTGAAGCTGGTTCGGAAAGCAGCACCCACACTTTTCAAGAATGCCGGGCCAAAATGCCTGGCAGGTCCCTGTCCGGAAGGGAAAATGAGCTGCGGTAGAATGAATGAAAAAAGAGAATTTTTTGGGAGTTTATAAGATGAGCAAACAAGGATTATATATTGTATTTGAAGGTCCCGATGGTTCAGGTAAATCCATGCAGGCACAGAAGATAGTAGAACGTCTGAACCAAATGGGGATGCAAACGGTTCATTTCCGGGAACCGGGCGGGGAAATAGGAAAGCAAAACACGATAGGAGAGAAAATCCGTACGCTTCTCCAGGATAAGGATAACAGGATAAATGCCATGTGTGAACTGGCGCTGTTTACCGCAAACCGTGCCCAGCTCATTGAAGAAATCAAAGCTTATACGGATAAAGGTATAAACGTAATATGTGAGAGGAATTTTCTATCCTCGGTAGTTTACCAGGGATTTGGACGAGGTATCGATATAGATTTAATCCTGCATGTTACGCAATTATTTGTAGATAAACTACCTGACCTGGTTGTACTTTATCATGTAAATACCCGAGAGGGAATGGAAAGGGTGAACAGCCGCGGCGAAAAGGACCGGATTGAGAATGAGGCTGAGGAATTTCATTTAAGAGTGTTTGAAGGATATAAAAAACTCAAAACAATATGTGACAGGTTAGGTATACAATGTATTGAAATCAATACCAGTGATAAAAACTGGGATGTGTATCAAAATACTGTACTTCAAAAAATACTAAAAAAGAAGCAGGAGTAAGTTGGGCTACATCTATTGACTTAAACCAGTAAAAGGAATATAATGTTATTAAATATATGAACAATTATTCATATGTTTATATAATATAGATGAAGAAGGGGTCAAAATGAGCGGAAAAATTAAAAAAGAACTTATATTAGAAGGTCTTGATTGTGCAAATTGTGCGGCCAAGATACAAGAGAGAGTTAGTAAGATCAACGGAGTACGTGCTGCTTCTCTGGACTTTGTTACTAAATTGTTGACAATTGAAATGACAGGTATGGATATTGTGGATAAAATCATCATGGAAACCAAAGCCATCGTTAAACAATTGGAGCCCCATGTAGATGTAGTAGAGAAAGATGAAAGTAAACAACATACGTATGATAATACCAGGCAGGAAGGTAGTAAGAAAGAAGTAGTCAGGTTGATTCTAGGTGCAGTGTTTTTCGGAGTAGCTGTGATGTCCAATTTCTCTTTTTGGGCTGAGCTTGCCCTGTACTTTATAAGCTATATACTGGTAGGTGGTGAAGTACTGTTAAAAGCTGCAAAGAATATCATAAAAGGCCAGGTATTTGATGAGAACTTTCTTATGGGCATAGCAACTATCGGTGCTTTTGCTGTAAAAGAGTTTCCAGAAGGGGTAGCAGTTATGCTATTCTACCAGATTGGAGAACTATTCCAGGAACTAGCAGTAAATCGTTCAAGAAAATCTATTAGAGCATTGATGAATATTAGACCCGACTATGCGAATCTAAAAACTAATAATGATATTAGAAAAGTATCACCGGAAGAAGTTGGTGTTGGAGATATTATCATAGTGAAGCCGGGAGAAAAAGTTCCTCTTGATGGTAGAGTGGTAGATGGAAAGTCAATGGTGGATACTTCTGCTTTAACCGGCGAATCTGTACCAAGGGAAGTAGAGACGGGAATGGATGTTTTAGCCGGATTTATCAACAAGAACGGATTATTAACTGTTGAGGTAACCAGGGATTTCAGTGAATCAACAGTGTCTAAAATACTCGACATGGTTCAAAATGCAAGCAGTAAGAAAGCGCCTACAGAGAATTTTATCACAAAGTTTGCCAGATATTATACACCGGTAGTTGTATTTGTAGCACTCGCACTGGCAATTATCCCTCCGCTGTTTATTAAAGGTGCTGCTTTTTCAGAATGGGTGTATAGAGCATTGATATTCCTGGTAATATCCTGCCCCTGCGCGTTAGTAGTATCAATTCCTCTTAGTTTCTTCGGTGGAATAGGAGGAGCATCTAGAAATGGCATATTGGTAAAGGGCGGAAACTATTTAGAAGCCTTGAATAACGTTGAAATGGTTGTGTTTGATAAAACCGGAACATTAACAAAAGGTATTTTTGAAGTTACAGAAATAATTGTAAAGAATGATATTGCAAAAGAAGAGCTGCTGGAATATGCAGCCTATGCAGAAAGCTACTCAAATCATCCTATAGCCGCATCCATTGTAAAGGCTTATGGGAAAGAAATAATCAAGGATGAGATTGAGGGCTACGATGAAATATCCGGGTATGGAGTTAAAGTAATTGTAAAAGGGAAGGAAATACTTATTGGAAACGCCAAGTTAATGGAAAGAGAAAATATAGATTATGATAAGGCAGATGCAGACGGAACAACAGTACACGTCGTCATAGATAAACATTATGCCGGTTATATAGTAATTTCCGATGAAATAAAGAAAGATTCAGCGGCAGCTGTAAAGGCGCTTAGAGATGTAGGGATTAAAAAACTTGTAATGCTCACAGGAGACAGCAGGGCAGTAGGGTTTAGAGTAGCAGAGCAGCTAGGATTGGATGATGTACATGCGGAGCTGCTCCCCCATCAAAAGGTTGAAAAACTGGAAATACTGGATAAGCAGAAATCACGTAAAGGTAAGCTTGTATTTGTAGGAGATGGAATTAATGATGCACCGGTACTTGCAAGAGCGGATATCGGTGTAGCTATGGGAGGCTTGGGCTCTGATGCGGCAATAGAAGCTGCGGATGTAGTACTAATGACTGATGAACCGTCTAGGTTGGCAACTGCTATCAATATAGCAAAGAGGACAAGAAAGATAGTATGGCAAAATATAATATTCTCACTGGGTGTTAAGGGAGTTGTGCTGCTTCTTGGAGCAGGCGGAATAGCTACTATGTGGGAGGCGGTTTTTGCAGATGTTGGAGTAGCTTTGATAGCAGTATTGAACGCAATGAGAGTAATGAAGAATGATAGTAGAGTTCAATAATAGAGCATACGTTAATATATATAATACTCCAAAAACAAAATATACATCCTAAATTTATTGCATACTTGCAGGATATAGTATATAATATTATTATCGGATTTCAATAACGAATTTCTATAAAGGCAGGGAGATAACCTTTGAAAGATAAAATTATCAGAAGGCTATTTTTAGGTTTTATTCAAATTCATGTTCTGTATCACGCAAAACAGGAGCCTTTTTTCGGATTATACATGATAGAAGAGTTAAAATCCCACGGATATGATATGAGTCCGGGGACATTATATCCTATTCTCCATTCTATGGAACAGGAAGGGCTTTTATATGTAGAAAAAAGGGTTATCGAAGGGAAAGTAAGAAAATATTACAGCTTGACTGAAAAGGGAAATGATGTCCTAAATCAGGCAAAAGAAAAAGCGCTGGAATTAATAAAAGAAATCAGGGACAAGTAAGAATTTCGAGGGGGACGACAAGATGATTTGGGAGGGAAACTATGTATACATTTCAAAACATAACATATAAAAACGTTTTAGATATCGGCAATTTGGAAATAAAGGAACATAAGATCACCTGTCTTGTAGGTGAAAGCGGCAGCGGAAAAACAACCCTTTTGAGGCTCTTAAACCATATGATTAGCCCAGACAATGGGACGATTAAATTTAAAGGTGAGTATATCCATAAAATTGCCCCCATTCAGCTAAGGCGAAATGTGGTAATGTTACCCCAGACACCGGTAACCTTTCCAGGGGATATTAAACGAAATCTGCTCATCGGGTTGGAGTTTTCAGAGAAGCCAACTGTCCCTGATGAAAAACTAATAGAAGTATTAAAAACTGTATATTTAAATAAGGAATTAAATAACGAGGCTGATAAACTATCCGGAGGAGAAAAACAGAGGTTGGCACTGGCACGGATTTTACTTCTTGAACCCGAGGTATTGCTATTGGATGAGCCGTCTTCTGCATTGGATGAGGAGACTGAAAAAATAGTAATAGAGCAGGTAGTAAAATATGTGAGAAAAAATAAAAAAACTTTGATTATGGTTACTCATTCCAAAAAAGTTGCCAGGGATTATGCAGATATAATTATTACCATTAATAAAGGAAAGGTACAAAATATTGAGGAGGTACAGCAGGATGAACACAATCATTGACTTAAACCCTTTACAGCTTTTATCTGCTTATATCTTTGTCGTGGTGCTGTTTTATATAGTCCGTGTAAGAAATATTGGAAGAGAGAAAGAGATCATTATTGCTTCAGCAAGAATGACAATACAATTAGTTCTTGTAGGTTATATCCTCGAATATATATTTAACCAGCCAAATTATTGGTACACACTCATCGTTATTAGCATTATGGAAATTTTTGCGATTCAAAATGTATACAAAAGGGTAAAAATTAAAATGAGTAAAGAGTTAAAGAAAATTATCGCTGTATCAATGGTTACCGGCACCCTGGCAAGCCTGTGTTATTTTCTCTTTGTTGTAATAGGATTACAGCCGTGGTATGACCCAAGATATTTTGTTCCTTTGGCCGGTATGATTTTAGGAAATTCCATGACTGGCATATCTCTGGGTGCACAGAGGCTGATTGATGGAATGACAACCAGGAGCGATAAGATAGAAATGGCATTAATGCTCGGTGCAACACCAAAAGCAGCATGCAAGGAAGTTATTAATCATGCCTTTGATGCTGCAATAATGCCTACTGTCAACTCTATGGTTGGAATGGGCATTATATCCCTGCCGGGAATGATGACGGGGCAAATCCTGGGTGGAAATTCACCAATTATAGCTACAGAATACCAGATTGCAATTATGCTGGGAATTCTGGGAAGTGTCTCATTAACCGTTATTCTCTTTGTACAACTGGGGTATAAAACTTTTTTTAATGACAGGAGTCAGCTTGTAATATAATATACTAAAATTACTGGAACCAAATTCTTGTTTTTAGAGTCTATTAGTATAAAAATAGTGGGGAGTGGATAGTGGGGAGTGGGGAGTAAAACCGAAACCACTAAAAAAGTCCGGTTTAGCAGGAAGAAGGGATGCGACTTGGGGATGGGGGGAGTTTCTCCGAGCACCGAGCTCCGAACTAATAATGGGGGGATGAGGTTGAAAAAATTCAAGCGATGGATATTAGCATTGGCTGTAGTATTTTTGTTTATATCTAATAGTATAGCTGCTGCGCAGGCATATCAACAGAATACGGGTAAGCATTGGGCTGTTCCTTACGCAAATAATTTTTCCCAGAGGTTAATTCCGGTGAAAAAATCATTAACCCAGGACTCTGCTATCCTTGCTGAGGATATAGATGATCTTTCTAAAGAAGTACTTCAAATGGAAAACTTTAATGGACCTATCTCCTTTTCCAACTGGCAAAAAATACTTCGCATTATCTTTGGAAAGCAAACTTCTGAAGAATATTCTGACCACGGAAAGATTAACCGGGAAAATGCAGTGGTAAGCATTATGGAACTACTGGTTGAAAGGTTTAACCTCCAGTCATCGGAATTAAATATTTTGGAAGTACGGGATAAATTTTACGATAATTCCCAGGTAAGAAAAGATAAAGCTTCTTTAATAGGGCTGGCATTTAACCAGGGGTTGATATCCGGCTATAGTGATTCAAGCTTCCGGCCTAAAGATTACCTTAAAAATGGTGAAGCCCTTGCCATCATTGACAGGGTATGTAGTAAGTTTGGGTTGCCTGAAACCCGATGGAATGGCAACATAGAACTGTTAAAAATAGATGGATATATAAAGGTAAGCGGGCCTGAGGCGGTTGAAGAAGCCTTCTGGACAAATGATAAAGGGGCACTGCTGGTATACAGCACCAAAGATTCTAATGTCCGTGAGGCAGCAAAGATTTTTATAAATGAAAACAGGTCAGTAAAGGCATTCGAATATGACAGTGACAATCTCTCGGAAAGCCTTTTTAACGAAAACGCATTCAGGGAAGAGAGGGGCTATCTTTCTGCCAACAAGATTATCTGGAACAAAAACCGCCGGTATGTAAATATAAAAGGAGAAATAAAAAGTATTTATATTCCCTATGTTAACTTCTGGATATCTAAAGATAACCGGATGGCGTTAATACAGGATGAAGAGGAGCGGACCGTAAGAGTCTATGACTTTTTGACCGAAAACTCCTTCGTTATTGATGAATATTTCCGCTGGGCGGACGAGAGATATGGACGTGCGGTTAAGTGGTCACCCGACAGCCGGTATATTATCTCTACTTTATATAAGCCGGAGGACGATATTGGTATCGAGGAAAAGACCAGATTTGCAGTTTTTGACTGCCGTAGCGGCAG
Organism: Petroclostridium xylanilyticum; assembly: GCF_002252565.1. Classification (NCBI taxonomy): domain Bacteria; kingdom Bacillati; phylum Bacillota; class Clostridia; order Eubacteriales; family Oscillospiraceae; genus Petroclostridium; species Petroclostridium xylanilyticum. The sequence continues at coordinate 152,684 of NZ_NPML01000012.1, read as the reverse complement.
GATGGTGAAAGTGATTAATGATTATGGATATTACTCTTTTTACCCTACCTGGTCTGCTGATGGAAATAAGATTGCTTTCTACAGGGTGAAGGTAGATGATGATGAATTAAAAGATGCTCTAAATAATAGGGTAGATTCTGAATTTAATTTGCCGGCTAAAGAGATAGGTATTTATAATGTAGGTACCGGTGAAGTAAAATATTATTCCCATCCGGGAGGAATCATTCTCTCAAAATATAATAATGGAATTGTGTGGTCGCCGCAAAGCGACAGGCTATACATAGAAGTTGCTGCGGATGGGAAAAATTTATTAAAAGATCTGGCAGAGAACCCGGATTTAGATATTTCACGAGTTACAAGTGAGATATGGGAACTTAACCTGGATACCGGCCAGTATAGCAGGGTGCTTGATGCGCAGGAAAAGAGCATAAATTTAACGGGAGAAAGTAATGATATATATTCTGTAGAACAAAGCGTAAAAAGTATTTCTCCTGACGGTAAGCGTATTTTATATTCCAAACGGCCAAATAACCTAACCCGGTATGAAAACACGCTTGCACAATTAATTATAAGGAATTTGAATTCCGGAAAAGAAAATATTATCAGCAATGGAATGGTAACTGACTATTGGTGGTTAAAGGATGAAAGTTTGCTGTTTGTTGAAAGTGAACCTATGCGAAGCAGGTATGCAAAAAATACATACATTATAAAGAAAGTTGACAGAAATCTGAATATCCGGGAAATTGCCCGTTTTACCCAGTATCCGACAGTTATATCAATATCGGCAGATAGGAATTATCTTATGCTGCATGAGTACCGGGGAAATAAGAATGTAAAAATTATTGATTTAAAAGAGTGGTAATTGCAGGCTTGAGCCTGCAACTATTACTCTCTTTTTTTCTTTACTCCAATAATATTTAGGCCTCTATCATACCTTGCTGTTTTTGTTGAAACTTCAAAACCATTCAGTACAAGTGCATCATACAGCTTATCAGTTTGTTGAAAGTCATTATTGTCTACAGTAATGACTATAGATTCTCCTTCTTTTACATCGGCAATGACATCCTGCAGTCGCTTTACTTCGTTATTTGTAAATTGGTCTAAATTATAATTCAAATAGTGTTCTGCCATGATGTAATCTCCTTTAAATTATTGTTGAAATAAAACATTTAGTTCTAAATATAGTTTTTCTATTATTAAGTTTTTTAAACTTAGGATGTTGTGGAAAAGATCATGAGTTATTAAATTTTAATTTGGAAAATTTTTTAAATGTTTATTTCGGACGCTGCCACTTGTTACGGAAGGCCAGTGGTGTAATATCGACCCGGTTTTTAAACAGATTGATGAAATGGCTTACATTGTTAATGCCTACTCTTTCTGCGATTTCGGCAACCGGGAGGTCGGAGTATTGCAGTAATTCTTCTTAATTTCATAAAATTTAACAAAATACTAATATTTTCTTAACAATCTATAATATTCCTCTAACAAAAGGCTTGTATTATAAAAAAGGAAAAAGTTTTAGAGGAGGGTTTTGTAGATGACTAAGAATTTCAAAAAGATTTTAAGTGCTATTCTCTGCCTGGCACTTGTATTAAGTGTAATAGCTTCATTTTCTAATGCAGCTATCGCAGAACAGGCGACCGTAAAGAATGTTATTATTTTAATTCCGGATGGAATGAGTATTGCCGGGACAACACTGGCAAGATGGTATAAAGGCGGCCAACCGCTTGCATTGGATGAAATGGCATGCGGTTTGGTAAGAACCTACTGGGCAAACGGCGCTATTACCGACTCGGCTCCCGGAGGAACTGCCTTGGCAGTTGGTTATAAAACAGATAACAAATATGTTGGTGTACTTCCTAAGAGTGAAGGCGCAAGACCGATTGCAACCATCCTGGAAGCTGCAAAATTATCCGGAAGGGCCACCGGACTGGTAGCTACATCAGAATTTATGCACGCTACTCCGGCAGATTTTTCAGCCCATTATCCATCCAGGAGCAATTATGATGCACTTAGCGAGCAGCAGGTTTATAACGGAATAGATGTAGTTTTAGGTGCCGGTTCAAAATATATTGAAGCGGCAAACAGGAAAGATAAAGAAGACTTGGTCCAGGTAATCAAAGACCTTGGATACGATTACGTGACAACGCCGGAAGCGATGAAAGCTTCTACTGCCAACAAGTTGTGGGGAATGTTCAGTCCTACATCCCTGGCTTATGACTTTGACCGTGACCCGTCAAAAGAACCAAGCCTGGCAGAAATGACCGAAAAAGCAATTGAAGTTCTGTCCAAAAATCCAAACGGTTTCTTCCTGATGGTAGAAGGAAGCAAAGTTGACTGGGCAGCCCATGCCAATGATCCTGTAGGGGTAGTCAGTGATGTCCTGGCTTTCGATGCGGCAGTCAAGGTTGCTTTGGATTTTGCAAAGAGTAATAAAAATACTGTAGTAATCTCTGTAACCGATCATGGAAACGGTGGAATTTCTATCGGGGATGCAGGAACAACAAAAGGATATGATGATGCGCCGCTGTCAATGTTTATAGATCCGTTAAAGAAAGCAAAATTAACCGGTGAAGGTATCGAAAAGAAGCTTAATGCAGATAGAAGCAATATCAAAGAAGTGATGGCTGAATATTTTGGCATCACCGATTTAACAGAAGATGAAATTAAGAAAATCAAAGAAACAAAGGCAGGAAGCATGAATTATACCGTCGGGCCGATGATCAGCAGGAGAGCGCACATTGGATGGACCACGGGAGGCCATACTGGTGAAGATGTGGTATTGTATATTTATTCTCCGAATGGCGACCGTCTTACCGGTGTAGTGGATAACACTGATATTGCCAAGTACATGGCAAGAATGATGGGTGTCAATTTAGATGAAGCTACCAATAAACTTTTCGTGTCTGCAGGAGACGCTTTCAGGGCAAAAGGTGCAACAGTAACATGGGATACTACAGATGTAAGCAACCCTGTGGTAGTCGTTACAAAGGATTCTGACGTACTAAGATTACCGGTATACAAAAATATTGCAGAGCTGAATGGTACAATCATTAAGATGAACGGGGTAACCGTATATAACGGGATTAAAACTTATGTGCCTCAAGAAGCAATTGATCTGATAAAATAGCAAAAAAGCACCAAAAACACGAGAATGGTTCTAAAGCTTTATTTATGAAGCATTAGAGCCATCCTCGTGCTTTGTTTTTCAGGGATTTCAAGCCGTCTCCTGTCACTTATCACGTACTTGTTTTAGTATTCTTGTTTATAGTATAATAAAATACAAAGGTATTCTGTAAAAATTGAAAGGAATTGTTAAAATGAGAGTTTTTAATACTTTTATAAATAAACTGAATAATATAAAAATCAAAAAAAAACTGATTATAACTTATATTATTGCTGTGATTGTACCTGTTTTAATTGTAGGCATTATTTTGACTTATGGAATGAGAAAAATGGCATTAAATTCAACCATCAAGGAAACAACTGCCAATATTGAAAGAATACAGATAAGATTGGAAGAAATTTTTAGAATAGCAGTTAATATTGCTTCAGAGATTTCTTTAGATGAGGATGTACATGAAATTTTGTCTACCCAGTATCAATCAACCTGGGAAGTTGTAAAGACTTATTGGAATTATGATGATATACGGAAATATCTTTATTTTTATCCCCAAATCAAAAGCATACGAATTTATTCGAAAAATATTACATTGCTTGAAAATTGGGAGTTTATGAAAGTAACGTCAAAAACAGAAAGTCTGAAATGGTATCAAAAAGCCTATGATGACGAGGGCAAGTTTATTTGGGATTATGCATATGATGAAATAAAAGATGAATATTTTCTCTCCTTGATAAAAGTCATTAAGAATTTTGACGGGAAATCTTTAGGGGTTCTAATAATTGAATTGAACAAGGATTATTTACAGTCTGTATTTTATCAGGAGCCTTTTGAAACCTTTATCAGTACAGATGGAAGGATTGTAGCTGCAAAGAGTGGTGAACTTACAGGAAAATATGGCTATATGCTAGGTATTAAAACAGATCAGAAAGAATGGGATGCTAAGATCTTAGATATTGATTATAACCTTCATCCACATAAATTAATTATAAAGACATTTTGTCCGGAAAATAGTATTAGCAGCTTTCAAATTGTTTCCGTTATTCCGGTTGAAAATATTGTAAAAGATGCAAATGAAATTCTTTTACTGGGTGCTCAGATTATAACAATAAACTTGGTACTGGCCCTGGTTTTGATTATTATTTTTTCCAACGGGATTAGTAAAAGGATTCGCATATTAAGTCAGGAAATGCATAAAGTAGTTTCGGGAGATTTTAATACTTATTCTACTGTTGAAGGAAAAGATGAAATCGGACAGTTATCTGCAGATTTGAATCACATGATAAGGAGTATCAAAAAATTGATATATGAGGTATATGAAGCAAATCTGCAAAAAAAACAATTGGATATTAAGCAAAAAGAGATTGAATTTAAAATGCTGGCCAGTCAAATTAACCCTCATTTTTTATATAATGCTTTAGAGACAATAAGAATGAAAGCCCACAGCAGGGGAGAAAATGAAATTGCGCGTATTGTAAAAATGTTTGGGATAATTATGCGTAAGAATCTGGAAGTTACAAATAAAGCAGTTCCCCTAGAAGATGAGATTAATCTTGTTAGGAGTTACTTGGAAATCCAAAAGTTTAGATTTAATGATCGAATGACCTATCAAATTAATATTCATATCAATATTGAGAATTATACTATACTTCCATTACTTCTTCAGCCAGTCGTAGAAAATGCTTTTGTTCATGGCCTTGAAAATAAAAAAGGTAATGGCGAAATTATTATTGATGTTAAGGAGTTAGACAATTGTTTAGTCATAACTGTTTTAGATAACGGTCTAGGAATGACGCAAAGTCGATTGATATCCATATTAGGGTCCATGAATAACAGGAATGAGATGAATACTAAGCATATTGGACTAGCGAATGTCCACCAGAGGATTAAATTATATTACGGAGAACAATATGGAATTCGAATTGAAAGTGCATTAAATGAAGGTACAAAAGTAGAAATCATATTACCACAGAAGTCAGAAGGCGGGGGATTGTATGTTAAAAGTATTATTAGTTGACGATGAGCCAGCCATAAGAGAGGGGCTTAAAACCATCATCGATTGGGGGAAATATGAATTTTACATTTGTGGGGAAGCAGTGGATGGTGAAGACGGCTTGAAGAAAATTCTCGAATTACATCCGGATTTGGTTATTGTTGATATAAAAATGCCCGGTATGGACGGTATAAAAATGATTCAAGAGTCGAAAAACCTCAGTTGCATGTGTAAATTTATTATCTTATCCGGATACTCTGAATTTGAGTATGCAAAACAAGCCATTGAATTTGGAGTTAATGCTTATTTATTAAAGCCCATTGATGAGGATGAATTAGCCAAAAAGGTAAAAGAGGTTTATGAGGAAATTAACACTGACAAAAAAACGAAGAAGATGTTTACGCAGAGTGTTTCCTTATCAAAGGACAAGATTATTGAAAACCTAGTCTTAGGGGAACTGAACATGGAATTGATTTCTATATGTATGGAAACTTACCATTTGGATTTAATATGGGACAGTTATGAAGTCATATTAATTAATCTTCAAAGTACTCATCCTGCAGGCAATAAGGTAAGAAACAACATAAGAAGTGATATTACTGAAATAGTTGATGAATATGGTTTAGGATATGTATTTGAAACAGGCAATAATTTTGGGATTTTATCTAAATATAATCATCATAAGCGAAACAGTACCCCATTTACTAAATTACTGAAAAAGCTTAATAGTACGATTGATATTGATGTCACTATAGCTGTTGGGAAGAAGGTTAAAAACATTATTGATATCCCAGTTTCCTATGAAACTGCTAAAGAATTATTGGATAAAAAATTTTTATATGGTCCTGAAAAAATTCTCATGGATGAGGAAATAAGAAACAGATATAAAGCGCATGAAACGGACAATATAAATAAACTGCATATAGTTGAACTTATTGAAAAGCTATATATTGCAATTGACGTGAATAATAAAAAAAGTATACAAGATATACTGGACAACTTGAAGGGAAACTTTATAAGCTATCATGAAGTAGAAGAAAAGATTAAAATTAATTATATGAATGTATATTCGCTCATAACCAATAAGCTAAAAATAAAACATGAAAGGGGCAAGGATTTTTTAATACCCTACGAACAAGTGGCAGCTGAAATATACAGCAAAAAGAATATTCAGGATTTGCACCGTTATATCCTTGAGGAATTTGAAAGGATTTCAGAACAATTGGACCAATCAAGGGCAGATAGTACTATGAAAAAAATATTAGATTACATTGAACGGAATTACAATGAAGATTTAAAATTAAAGGTTCTTGCAGATGTGTTCAGCTATAATAGTGCCTATTTGGGAAGAATGTTTAAAAATTTTACTGGAGAGTACTTCAATAATTATTTGGATCGAATAAGAATTGATAAAGCCAAAGAACTACTTAAAGGAGATTTAAAAGTATACGAGGTCAGTGAAAGAGTCGGGTATCGAAATACAGATTATTTTTACAGTAAATTCAGGAAATATGCAGGAACATCTCCCTCTGTTTATAAAAAGAAATTGAAAAAATGAGTATATAAAAAGAAATATGTAAAAGAGAATTCTATAATGAAAGAATATCTTAAAGAATGTGAAATACCTTTAAAGTACAATATTTATATGAAATAAGATATATTTTTTGGGGTTTTTTCCATACCGGGAAATTGTTATAATAAAGTCACAATAAAGCATAAATAAATTTAAACATATTTGTTTGTTTTGTATAAGTAGATAAATTATTGTGGGAGGATGGAAAATGCAACCTAACATACAGATGGATGTTTTACAGAGGAAAAATGCAGACAAGTACAGAAAAAAGTGGGATCTTAAAATTATATATGAACAAAGATATTTATTTCTAATGTCAGTGCCATTTTTGATATGGCTCATTATATTCAAATACGTTCCTTTATGGGGATGGTCAATGGCATTTCAAAATTATAAACCGGCAAGATCTTTTTTTGAACAGGAATGGGTGGGATTTAAACATTTTATCGATTTATTCCGGGAGCCGCAGTTTTACTTGGTAATGAGAAATACATTAAGTATGAGTTTTTTAGGTTTGGTTTTTGGGTTCACTGCACCTATCCTATTTGCTATATTGTTAAATGAAATTCGAAATATTCCATTCAAAAGAACAATACAAACGGTATCTTATTTGCCCCATTTTGTTTCGTGGGTTATTGCAGGTAGTTTAATTCTCAAGATGTTGTCTGTTGATGGCGTTTTGAATGATATCCTGCTAGCTCTTGGAATCATTACTCAACCGGTTCAGTTTATGGCAATGCCAAAGGCATTCTGGTTTATAGCGACTTTTGCGGAAATATGGAAGGAAATGGGCTGGAATTCAATTATTTATTTGGCTGCTATTACCGGAATAGATACAGAATTATATGAAGCTGCCAAAGTGGATGGGGCAGGACGGTTCAGGCAAATATGGCATATAACATTACCGGGGATAAGATCAACCATTATAGTTATTTTGATTATGAGCATTGGCTGGTTGATTAATATAGGTTTTGAAAAACAATTCATACTGGGAAACCCGTTAGTAAATGATTATGCGGAAGTTCTTGACCTTTATGTCCTTAATTACGGTGTCAGGTTGGGTAGATATTCATATGGTACAGCCATTGGAATTTTTAAATCCGTTGTAAGTATTGCACTATTGCTGTTTGCCAACCAATTTGCCAAAAAAATCGGTGAAGGAAGAATTCTGTAAAGGCAGGAGACGAGGTTTATGAGAGATAGAAATATTAGCAGTAGATTGTTTGATGTATTTATTTATCTTGTTATGATCTTTGTATTTGTCATAACGCTGTATCCATTTCTCAACATTCTGGCAATATCCTTAAATGACTCCATAGATACAGTTAAAGGTGGAATTTATTTGTGGCCGAGGGTGTTTACTTTAAGAAACTATGAGGAAATATTTAAGTACTCTAATTTGACTAATGCCTTTAAAGTATCGGTGCTAAGAACAGTCATTGGGACTCTATTAGGTGTACTGTGTTCAATGATGTTAGCTTATGCTTTAAGCCGGCGGGATTTTATTGCCAGGCAACTATTTACCTTATTATTTGTATTAACCTTGTATTTTGGCGGCGGATTGATACCGGACTTCATGCTTATAAGGAAATTAGGGCTTATTAATAACTTTTGGGTCTATATACTGCCTGGGCTGATATCGGTATGGAATATTATTGTGATTCGTTCCTTCATGGATGGAATCCCCTTCAGCCTGCAAGAGTCAGCAAAGCTGGATGGAGCTAACGACTTCCAGATATTTTTAAAAATTGTTTTTCCTTTATGTATGCCGGTAGTTGCGACCATCTCTCTTTTTGTCGCTGTTGGTCAATGGAATTCATGGTTTGATACTTATCTATATGCCAGTTCAAGAGAAGAGTTATCTACCTTGCAGTATGAACTAATGAAAATTCTTGCCAATACAACTGCGGGGCAATCCCAGCCAATACGGCAGTTGAATAGCAGCCAGCCGGTTAATATGGTTTCACCGGAATCCATTCGAATGGCAATTACGATTATAGCCACAGTGCCGATACTGCTTGTTTATCCGTTTCTGCAAAAATATTTTGTAAAGGGGCTTACTTTAGGAGCTGTTAAAAGTTAATGATGGTATCAGCAAGGCACCGCCTTGTTATACAAACATATACAAAAAAATAAGCTAGGAGGTACATATTATGCAGGTAAAAAAAACAATAAGTATTATTCTCGTTTATGTACTTTGTTTTTCATTGTTGGCCGGCTGTGGTCAAAAAAAAGATGCAGTCTCCCAAAATGATACAAAGCAAGCAGAAAATCAAACTGAAGAGAAGACTGATACACAAGAAAAATTAGAGCCCATTGAATTTACAATGTTCTGTTACGACAGAAATGAGAACTACGAAAATTTTGAAAGTCCGGTAGCACAAAAAATCAAGGAAAAAACCGGAGTTACATTAAAGATTGAATATCCGGTTGGAGACCCGGAACAAAAAATAGGAGTTATGTTGGCCAGTGGCGAATATCCGGATTTTATATTTGCGAAAACAAGTCAAACAAAATTTATTTCCTCTGGAATATTTCTGAAGTTAGATGATTTAATTGAAAAACATGGCCCGAATATTAAAAAACTATATGGCGATTATTTAAAAAGACTTCGATATAGTTTAGAAGACCCATCAATTTATGTCCTTGGTACCTATGGCGTATATGAAGAAAAATGGGAACCGGAAAAAGGATTTCAGCTCCAGCATGCAGTTGTGAAAGAATTAGGTTTCCCTAAACTGAAAACATTAAAAGATTTTGAAGAAGCAATTAAAGCTTATATGGTAAAGCATCCCACCATTGATGGACAACCTACAATACCTTTATCATTAATTGCAGACGATTGGCGGCTTTTTATTGGAGTAGAAAATCCGGCAGTATTTGCAACCGGCGGGCCTGATGATGGACACTGGTATGTTGATCCGGAAACTCAAGAAGCAACTCTTCATTTCTTTAGACCGGAAGAACGGGAATACTTCAGATGGCTCAATCATATGAACAACGTTGGATTATTGGATCCGGAAAGTTTTGTTCAAAAATATGACCAGTATATTGCAAAAATTGCATCCGGTAGAGTTCTTGCATTGGCTGATGCGTATTGGAATTATCACTGGAATGCAGAAATGACGTTAAAGCAGGACGGAAAAGAAGAGAGAATGTATGGAATGTATCCGCTTGTTTTAAATGAAGGAATAAAAATCAAAGAATTCCAAAGTCCAGGTTATTCTGCAGGATGGGGTATCGGCATTACCAATACTGTTAAAGATCCTGTAAGAGCAATCAAATTTTTTGATTTTCTAGCTAGTGATGAAGGGCAGATTTTGACACACTGGGGAATTGAAGGAGTACACTATAATATTGTTAATGGAAAACGTGTGTTAACAGAGGAACAGAAGAGAGCAAGACGAGAAAAGAACTTCTCAAAAGAAACCGGTGTTGGAGTTTATGGTTATCCGTTTCCTGAAAGAGGAGTGGGTGCAACGGATGAGACAGGACAATTATATACTCCGACTACCAAAGAAACCATTAAAGAAGGATACACAGACATAGAGAAAGAAGTATTGACCGCTTATGGTGTTGAAATGTGGATGGATTTATACCCATCCAGGAATGAATTTCCTGTAAAGCCATGGGGAGCCGCATGGCAGATTAACTTGCCGGGAGATTCGGAAGCGCAGGTTATTTTTACAAAGTGTGAAGATATCATGAAAAAAAGATTACCTCAGGCCATTTTGGCAAAACCAGCTGATTTTGACAAAGCATATGATGCGTTTTTAGCTGAATTAAAAGCTGCGGGTGCTCAAAAATTAGAACAGGAATTCAATAAATTATTAAAAGAAAGGATCCAGCTGTGGAACAAATAGTTTTCTCGAACTGTGCAGTTCAAAAGTAACCTTTATGGAGGTTTTTCAATTGGAAAAGATTATATCAAAAAAGCATCTTACAAAGCTTGCCAATCCCGATGCTTCAAAAGAAGCAATGGCGCTAATCAGCTATTTTATTGATATTTACGGTAAACGCATTCTTTCGGGACAGCATGAAGCGGAATTTCCGTATAGGTCCGAGTTGGACCGTATTCAAGCACTTACCGGCAAGCTTCCGGCCATCCGGAGTATGGATTTTCTTAATTATTCTTCATCAATGGATATTGAAGGATGGAAAGGCTTTAAGGATGATGTTACAGAACGGGCCATGGACTGGTATAATAACAAAAATGGGATTGTTACGCTTTGCTGGCATTGGTATTCACCGATAGGTGGCAATCCCGGCAGTAAAAGTTTTTATACGAAGGAGACTTCCTTTGATCTGACAAAAGCTTTAAAATTCGGAACAAAGGAAAATCAAGCGCTGATGAATGATCTTGATATTATAGCAGGAGAACTGGCAAGGCTCAGAGACGCTCATGTCCCTGTTCTTTGGAGACCCCTGCATGAAGCGGACGGCGGCTGGTTTTGGTGGGGAGCTCAAGGAGCTGAACCCTGCAAGGAACTGTACTGGCTGATGTATGACCTTTTTATAAACCAATATAAATTAAACAATCTGATCTGGGTTTGGACTTTTACCGGCAATGGCCTGGCAAAAGACTGGTATCCGGGAGACGATTACGTAGATATTGTCGGTATTGACAAATACTATGAAAAAGGAGACTACAATCCCAATATTGAAGGGTTTAAAGAGCTGGTATCGTTTGCAGGAGAAAGGAAACTTATCACCATGCCGGAGAACGGTGGAATCCCCGATCCTGATCGGCTTGTGGGTGAGAAGGCCGGATGGCTTTGGTTCTGTACCTGGTGGGGTGAATTTATTACCGATGAGGAATGGAATAATGAGGAACATATAAAAAAGGTGTTTCATCACCCGTACGTAATTACTCTGGACCAATTGCCCAACTTGAGAGATTACGTTGGTCAAAGCTGACAGGCTGAGGATAGAGATAGAATATAAAAATTCAATAAATAAGTAATTCAAACAATAATGGCATAGAGAATATACTCTATGCTATTATTGTTTTTCTTTAATGAATCTTTCTTCCCCTTCTACCACCCCTGCTATCCTGTGTTTGTGACTATCTAATTTGTATTCAGGTAAAGTTCTTCCTGTAATTAGATGATAGTGTCCATTAGATTCAGAGGTAGTAGACCTGAGTGAATGAGTATGCTTTGTGGTTAACATAAAAAATTCCTCCCTTTGATTTAGATAGCTACACAAAAAGATTTTTTGTGTAAACATAAAGTTTTTCAATATAATATATTCATTAACTGTTAAAATTGACACATAAAAAACATTAGATAAAGGTTTTTTTGACCCATAATCTATGATAATATATAAAAAGTAAAGAATGGACATGCATTTAGTTTGAAAGGGTGGAAGACATGCAGCAATTACTGGAAGGTTTAAACAATAAACAAAAAGAAGCGGTTTTATGTACTGAAGGGCCTCTCCTTATTTTAGCGGGAGCAGGAAGCGGAAAAACAAGAGTACTTACCTATAGAATTGCCTATTTGATACAGGAAAAAAAAGTAGCTCCCTGGAGTATACTGGCCATTACTTTTACCAACAAAGCGGCCAGGGAAATGAAGGAACGTCTGGAGCGCCTCGTAGGGGAACAGGTAAATGACATGTGGGTTAGCACTTTTCATTCAGCCTGTGTAAGAATATTGAGAAGGGATATTGAACGATTGGGTTATGATAGAAGTTTTGTTATTTTTGATTATGCGGACCAGCAAACGGTAGTAAAGGATTGTTTAAAAGAGTTAAGGCTAAATGACGACAACTTTCCTCCTAGAAGTGTTTTGGCAGAGATTAGCAAGGCAAAAGATGAGCTCATGGACCCGAAGACCTTTACTGCAGTTTATGAAGGTGACTTTAGGATGAGCAAGATAGCTGCTATCTATACTTTATACCAGAAGAAACTCCGTCAAAACAATGCGCTGGATTTTGACGATATCATTATGAATACTGTTATGTTGTTCAATGAAAATTCTGATGTCCTGGAGTACTATCAGAGAAAATTTCAATACATCCTGGTGGATGAATACCAGGATACGAATACCTCTCAATATATGCTGGTCAGTCTTCTGGCGCAAAAACACCGCAATTTGTGTGTTGTAGGGGATGACGACCAGAGCATATATAAGTTTAGAGGGGCTAACATACGAAATATACTGGATTTTGAAAAAGAATTCAAGGATGCCACGTCCATAAAATTGGAACAGAATTACCGTTCTACAAAGAATATATTAAATGCTGCCAACCATGTAATAAAAAATAACTATGGGCGTAAGGGGAAAAACCTCTGGACGCAAAATGAAACCGGTGATATGATTCGTTTGTTCGGTGCAGAAAATGAGCATGAGGAAGGATTGTTTATAGCACAGGAAATTGAAAAATTGAGGGGACAAAAGGGGCGTAAATATTCTGATTTTGCAGTCCTGTATAGAATGAATGCCCAGTCCCGTGTAATAGAAGATATGCTGCTAAGGGAAGCAATTCCTTATAGAGTATTGGGTGGTTTAAGATTCTATGATAGAAAAGAAATTAAAGATTTGATTGCATATTTGAGGGTTATACAAAATCCGATGGATAATATAAGCCTTAAACGAATTATTAACGAACCCAAAAGAGGAATAGGTAAAACTACAATTGAAAATGCTGAAGAAATCGCAAATGAGAGAGAGACAAGTATTTTTGCTACTATCTCCAATGCAGACAGCATATCTGCTTTAACAAGAGCATCAGCCAAGCTGATGGATTTTGTACATTTAATAAACTCGTTAAGAGCTGAAAAAGATGAGCTGACTGTTACCCAGTTAGTCAATAAAGTATTGGAGAAGACAGGTTATTTGGAGGCTCTGGAACGGGAAGAAACCATTGAGGCTCAGACAAGGATAGAAAACCTGAAAGAGTTTATCTCCATTGCCATGGAATTTGAAAATAATTCCGAACAAAAGACATTGGAGGCTTTTTTGGAAGAAGTGTCCCTGGTATCGGATATTGACAATTATGATGAAGAGCAGGATGCAGTAGTACTTATGACCTTGCATAGTGCAAAAGGACTGGAATTTCCGGTAGTATTCCTGTGCGGCATGGAAGAGGGCATATTCCCCGGTTATCGTTCAAGCATGGATGAAAGTGAGTTGGAGGAAGAGAGAAGACTGTGCTATGTAGGCATTACCCGGGCGCAGGAACAGCTGTATATAACTCATGCGTTTCGCAGGACTTTATTTGGAAGCACCATGTACAACCGCCTTTCAAGGTTTGTGGAAGAAATTCCTGGTGAGTTGCTGGAAGGAAAACCGGAGACTGAATTTAAGCAAAGCAATACGGTTACAAAAACACCGACGATTCCTAAAAGCAGTATCCTTGGCAATACCCTGACAAAACCTGAAAAAGCATCACTGGATTTTAATGTTGGAGACATTGTAATCCACAGGAAATTCGGTAAAGGCATGGTGATAGGTGCGCAGCCTATAGGAAATGATGTAAAATTAGAAATTGCATTTGAAAGCATCGGGACTAAAAATTTGATGGCTGCATTTGCGAATTTGACGAAAGAGTAGTATATTTACTTTAATACTTTAGTGTGATAAAATATCTCGTAGTGGGTAGGAATCTGTAGACCGTGAATGATTATATAGAAAGAGGTCAAAGTATGAAAGTTGAAATAGAATGTGTACCCTGTTATTTAAAACAGGTCATATCTACATTAAAAGCTGCAAATTATCCTAAAGAAAAATATAATGAAGTGATAAACCAGGTGATTAAAATTATTCCTACATTGGACATCAATGCTTCACCCGCTGAGAATTCATCTATTGTATTGCTGGAAGCATATAAAGCAATGGATATGGAAGATCCGTTCAGACAGGCTAAAGAGGAATCCAACAGGCTGGCATTCAGCTTGTATGATAAGGTGGAAGGCATTATTAATAATTCCACAGATCCTCTGCTGACAGCATTTAAGGTGGCAGTAGCCGGAAATGTAATAGATATGGGCATTATGCCGGATTTTGATATTCATGCGGCTTTAAGGGAAATTACCGATAAAGAATTTGACTTGTGCGACTATGACGATTTTAAACAGAAGCTTGCTACATGTAAAAAAATACTGATTCTTGGTGATAATAGTGGGGAGATTGTATTTGATAAGCTTTTAGTATTGCAGTTAAAGAAGTATGCCCAGGAAATTATATATGCTGTAAAGGGAGGACCTATTTTAAATGATTCTACCATGATTGATGCGGTTGAGGTTGGTATGATAGAACTTGCAAAGGTAATTACCAATGGCAGCAACTTTATGGGTGTTTATATCGATAGGTGTTCTAAAGAATTTTTAGACCAATTTGAAGAAGCGGATATAGTCATTTCGAAAGGACAGGCGAACTTTGAATCTCTCGAAGGAAGCAGTCTGGCAGGAGATAAGACTTTTTTTGTACTAAGGGCAAAATGTGACTTGGTTGGTGCGTGTGCCGGAGCCAAGCTAGGCAATACATTATTTATAAGAAATAAGGTGCGGTGATGTAAATGAACTCAAAAATTAGAGATGAGCATACCGATGAACTCTTTAAAGCCATTCTTACTTTAAAAGATATTGAAGAATGTTACAATTTTTTTGAGGACTTATGTACTATTTCTGAAATAAAAGCAATGGCCCAGCGGCTGCAGGTAGCAAAAATGTTGAAAGAGCACCATGTATATACCGATATCGTAAATAAAACCGGAGCCAGTACGGCTACCATCAGCCGGGTAAACCGCTGTCTAAACTATGGGGCTGATGGCTATAAAACGGTGCTGGAAAGAATATCTGGTGAGAATGCTGGGGAGAACAAATGACAACAAGTTATTCAGGATTTGCATATATATATGACAGGCTGATGTATGATGTCGACTATGCTCAGTGGGTGGATTACATCGAAGCAATATTTAAAAAATATAATGTGAAACCTAATCTTGTTCTGGAATTGGCCTGTGGAACAGGAAATATCTGCACAAGAATGGCCCGGCGGGGTTATGATATGATAGGCATAGACATATCTGAGGACATGTTAAATGTAGCTGTGCCTAAAGCAAAAGAAATGGATTTAGACATTTTATATCTTCATCAGGATATGACAGAGTTTGAATTGTACGGTACAGTTGATGTTATCCTTTGCTTGATGGATAGCGTTAATTATATTTTGCAAGAAAAAGAGCTAATCAAAATGTTTAAATTGGTAAGAAATTATCTCAACCCTGGGGGATTATTTATTTTTGATACAAATTCTTATTATAAGTTAAAGAAGATTTTAGGAAATAATACATTTGTTGTAGATGAGAATGAAATTTTTTATGTGTGGGAAAATAATTTTAACAAAAAAACTGAAATATGTGAATTTTATCTTACTTTTTTTGTAAAAGAGGGAGAAAAATACAGCAGAGTGGATGAAATTCACCAGGAAAGAGCATACAGTATTTCTACCATTAAGGAATGTCTAAAAGAGGCTGGATTAGAATTTTTAGATGCCTATGAACAATTTACTTTTAATAAGCCGTTGGAAAACAGCGAAAGGGTCTTCTTTATAGCCAAACGAAGTGATTGACAAAGGTATCACTGTATGGTAGACTGTAGAAAGTAGTTAAAGGAATTTTTTAACTACAGTCATAAAGTTTTAGGAGGTATTTTTTAAATGCAAAAAGGTAAAGTAAAATGGTTTAATGCTGAGAAGGGTTATGGATTTATTGAAAGTGAAGCTGGAACAGACGTATTTGTACATTTCTCAGCAATTAATATGGAGGGCTACAAGACCCTTGAAGAAGGAATGAATGTACAATTTGAAGTTATCGAAGGAGCAAAAGGACCTCAAGCTGCTAATGTAACTAGGGTATAATTATTCTAGAAATACGTTAGAGTTTATCATATATATGTTCGATAATGAAAAAATAAAGTAGCCAAAAATCCCCCGTATAATTTATAATTGTACAGGGGATTTTTTAATACTAAAATAGTGAGGAGTGGATAGTGGGCAGTAATTAGCGATATATTTACCATTCCTCACTCAGCACGAATAGGGACTGGAGGGACAATCATGCCTGATCATATTGTTAGAGCATTATCAACGGATGGTACAATTAGAGCTTTTGCAGCAATTACTACCAATCTAGTAAATGAAGCACAAAAAATACACAATACCTATCCTATTGCAACTGCGGCATTAGGAAGAACACTTACTGCCGCTGCCATGATGGGTGCCATGTTAAAAGGCGAACAGGATATACTTACTATTCAAATCAAAGGTGACGGTCCGCTGGGAGGAGTTGTAGCTGTTGCAGATTCCAGGGCAAATGTCAAAGGCTATGTACATCATCCTCATGTGGAATTACCTTTAAAACCTAATGGTAAATTAGATGTTGGAGGAGCAATAGGCCGCAATGGATATCTAAGTGTTATACGGGATTTAGGCCTAAAGGAACCCTATGTAGGACAAGTACCTCTGGCAACCGGGGAAATAGCTGAAGATTTAACACTGTATTATGCAAGATCAGAACAGACTCCTTCAGCAGTTGCATTAGGAGTACTGGTGGATGTTGATTTGTCTGTTAAAGCGTCCGGGGGTTTTATTATACAATTAATGCCGGAGGCTGATGATAAAGTTGCCGAAAAACTGGAAAATGTTATCTCACAACTTTCACCTGTTACCAGTATGGTATCAGAAGGTATGAATGCCGAAGATATATTGGGAAAAATACTTAAAGATTTTGAATGGAATATTTCTGAAAAGATAGATACCAGATATGAATGCGGATGTTCACGGGAAAGGATAGAACGTGCCCTCATCAGTCTGGGGAAAAAAGAACTGGAAGATATAATAGAAGAACAGGGAGAAGCAGAACTTACCTGTCATTTTTGCAATAAAATTTATCATTTTAATAAAAGTGAACTAGGAGCGTTATTAGAGAAAAGTACGAGGTAAATAACATATGGATTTTATATGTATTGTATTAAAGAATTTACATTGGAGCACAAAGAAGGAATGCGGCTTGGGGACGGTTCGTCTGTCGCATATGCATTAATTGGGGACATTCCTCGGCACGAGGTGTGTCCCCTGGACCTTAGATGACTGAGGAACTGTTCCCATGTCGCATTCCTGACCAGTTATGTAAAATCTTTAATGCAATTTATATAGTTCATGGTTTACAGCAATCAATAAGGTAGTAAATCTGTGAGCTGTGAACTATAAATGAATATTAATATATAATGATATGATTAGTAAAAATGAGAAAAATAAAGATTTTAGATTATAAATTATATTATTTAGATTTAATGAGCTTATATTATTTTGACTTTAAGTCTATTCTTTTGTATACTAATATCTGTCGCTGAACACGACAGATAAGTGAAAAGCGGTAAGGGCGCATAGCTCAGCTGGGAGAGCACCTGCCTTACAAGCAGGGGGTCATAGGTTCGAGCCCTATTGTGCCCACCATAAATTAAAGTATGGCCCAGTAGTTCAGTTGGTTAGAATGCCAGCCTGTCACGCTGGAGGTCGAGGGTTCGAGCCCCTTCTGGGTCGCCATATATGCCTCTGTAGCTCAGTCGGTAGAGCAGGGGACTGAAAATCCCCGTGTCGGTGGTTCGATTCCGCCCGGAGGCACCATTACCTAATTAAATATTTGCGGGAGTGGCTCAGAGGTAGAGCGTCACCTTGCCAAGGTGAACGTCGCGGGTTCGAATCCCGTCTCCCGCTCCAATAAAGTAAAGGACACATGAGGTCTTTTATTTTTTGAAGTATCGGTAGACGTAATTATAAAATGAATGGTAGCATATATGATTGACAAAACTAAATGATGCCGTGTTTATGGCGCCATAGCCAAGCGGTAAGGCAGAGGTCTGCAAAACCTTTATTCCCCGGTTCAAATCCGGGTGGCGCCTCCAAATGTTTTACATAAAACCAGAAGTATATATTACTTTTGGTTTTGTTTTATTTTCTAAAAATTTCCTGATGTTTTTACATTTTTCTATTCAGTTTTTATTGCATATGATATATAATTAATATATAATTAATATATAATGGGAAATAGTGGTATAACAGTAAAGTGATTACAAGAAATTGCCTACCCAAAATGTGAGGCGTTGCTATGTTTAAAAAAAAGATACTAATTATTGATGATACTCCATTTATGATTAAATTAATATCAGATATCCTGCAAAATGCTGGTTATGATGTTACTAGTGCGACAGGAGGAGCTGAAGGATTACTTAAAGTAAGGGCAGAAAAGCCGGATTTGGTAATACTTGATGTCGTAATGCCCGGGATGAGCGGCTTTGAGGTTTGTAAAATTTTAAGAGATGATGAAAGTAATAACCTTATGCCCATTATTATCCTAACGGCTCAAGATAATGAAGAGGACAAATTGAAAGGCCTGGAGCTTGGTGCAGATGACTATATTACTAAACCTTTCAATCCACGGGAACTCCTTAGCAGGGTAAGAAATACTTTAAAGAGAATTGACAGAAACCGTTGGGCAAACCCTCTTACAGGGCTACGGGGCAATGTTGAGATACAGGCTGAAATCAACAGCCGGATTGCGCGCAAGGAGTTGTTTGCCGTACTATATATTGATTTGGATAACTTTAAGGCTTATAATGATGTATATGGTTTTGCCAGCGGAGACAGGGCAATAAAGCTAACTGCCGATATATTACAGGATAATGTCAATTTATTTTCTAACGGTAAAGACTTTATAGGTCACATTGGTGGAGATGATTTCGTAGTCGTTACTGTACCTGAAAATGCAGAAAAGATTGCAGAAGGGATTATAACTGATTTTGACAAAAAAATATTGGACCTATACACACAAGAGGATATACAACGGGGATATATCGTTACTACGGACCGATTAGGTAATCAAATGAAATTTCCGGTAATGAGTATTTCTATTGCTATTGTTACCAATGAACACCGGACTTTATTCAGTTCGCTTCAAGTTTCTGAAATTGCCGCTGAAGTAAAGAAAAAAGCCAAAAGTGTACAGGGAAGTGTATGGATAAAAGACCAAAGAAGGGGATAAGGGGAGTATTTATGAATCAGTATATCAGAGTATCTATCAAATTATTATGGAGCCATGTATTATTTGTGATACTGACGCTTGTATTTATGCCTGTGTTTGGCTGGCTTATTCAAAAGGAAAACGGGCTGTTAATTTTTAGCTGTATCATTTCTGTGCTTTATTTCTTACTTATCTATTCAGATGTATGGCAAGTAGCGCATAAAGATAGTAAACCCTATAGTACTACAAAGCCCTATGTGTTGAAAGGTGCTTTGTTTGGATTATTAGCTTCAATTATAACAATAATACTTGCTGTATTATTTTTTATTGCCCGATCTGGAAGTTTGAACTTCGATATTATAAATCCTATATATAGAGTATGGATGTCTATGTTTTTAGGCTTCTTTGAAACTTACGGTCAAACTTTTCCATGGGTATTTGCCTTAGTGGTATTGGTGCTTCCTTTAGCTTCATTCTTAGGATATTTAGCAGGGATGTACAATTTTAGCATACAAGAAAAAATAGCTATGTTATTCAATAGGACTGCAAATAAAAATAATACAAATCATAATAAAAAGAGTTAACAAAATAGGCATATCCCCTCTTTAATAGGAATAGTAATAATATAAAGCTTAATAATAGAGGTGATATGCCTGTGATCTTGATGGTTCGAAGAACAAACCTTTTACTCATAATCCTTATGTGTATTCTATCTTATATGATTTTTAATCTTTACTCCGAAACTGAAGTTCCTACAATAGCACTTCCTACATCCAACAGGATAATCATTGTTGATGCCGGCCATGGGTATCCCGATGGAGGAGCTTCAGGTACAGTAACAGGGGTCCTTGAAAAAGACATTAATCTTGCAATAGCACAGAAACTTCAGGTATTAATAGAGCAAAGCGGAGGAATGGTAGTACTCACGCGGGCAGATGATAATTCGATCCATGATTCTGATAAAGAAACGATAAGGGCAAAGAAAAACTCTGATCTAAAAAACCGTAAAAAAATTATAGATGAAAGTCAGGCAGATGTATTTATAAGTATTCACTTAAATAGATTTGAACAGTCAAAATATTACGGTGCCCAGGTATTTTATGCTACTAACAATGAACAGAGTAAAGTACTGGGAGAAATTATCCAAAAAGAACTCATCGAGGTATTGGATAATGGAAACACGAGAAAAGCCAAACCAGCAACCAGTGATATTTATTTGCTCCGTGATCCTCCAATTCCGGCAGTGGTTGTAGAATGCGGCTTTTTATCAAACCCGGAAGAGGAGAGACTTCTGCAAACAGATAAATATCAGAAAAAGATTGCATGGAGTATATATATTGCATTGATGAAGTATTTTAATACGTTGTAGTGAGAAGTGGATAGTGAAAAGTTTTTTGAATTAAGAATTGACGCACTTTTTCAGCGGTCTAGAACGGTTCGTTTGATGAAAATACAAGATTGGAAGAGCATAAAGATTCTATCATGAGATAGGGTCTTTTATTTTTTGTATTTTGTGTTAGAATATTAAGGTGATTTTAATTTGGATATGGCGGATGCTATGGCGGAGCTATCTTCTCACTATTCACTCCCCACTCCTCACTAAAAAAGCAAAGGACTGATGTTATTATGAAAAAAGCTAGTTTAAAGACACTCTGGAAAATGTTCATTATTTTCTTTCGCATTGGCGCTTTTACCATTGGAGGAGGCTATGCAATGCTTCCTTTGATAGAGAGAGAAGTAGTAGACAATCAAAAATGGGTTACAGAAAAAGAAATTGTGGATGTATTTGCTATTTCCCAATCTATTCCCGGCGTAATTGCCATTAATACATCAATATTTATCGGTTATAAGGTAGGCGGACTGGTTGGTGCTATAGTTGCAGCTTTAGGCGTAATATTGCCGTCTTTTCTTATTATATTAGTTATTGCATTTCTTCTATTCAATATACAGGATAATATTTATGTTCAAAAGGCCTTCACAGGGGTAAGGGCTGGAGTTGTAGGATTAATCGGACTTGCAGCCTTGAAGCTGGGAAAAGCAGCAATTAAAGATAAATTAGGAGTTATACTGGCAGTAATAGCTTTTATTGCTATCGTTATTTTTGATATTCATGCAATATTAATTATCGTTTTTGGTGGAATTGTAGGATTTATAGCATACGGTTCGTCTGCCGTATAGGATTTTTATGCGGCGGAGGAACCGTGCGAAGCCACTGAAAAAGCTTGATTTAGCAGGAAGAAGAGGCAAGATTCGGAGCGTGGAGGGATAACAAATGATTTATATAAAATTATTATGGATTTTTTTTAAAATAGGTTTATTTAGTTTTGGCGGAGGTTATGCAATGATTCCTCTTATACAAGAGGAAATACAGGCAAACGGTTGGGTAGAAGCTAGAGAATTTGCAAATATAGTAGCGATTTCCCAGATGACCCCGGGGCCTATTGCGGTAAATGCAGCTACATATATAGGGACAAAGACGGCAGGGATACCGGGCTCAGTTTTTGCAACTCTGGGAGTTTCACTCCCATCATTTATTCTGGTACTATTAATCGCAAGATTTTTTGCAAAGTTTAAAGACAATTACATGGTGGAGGCGGTACTAAAGGGAATACGGCCGGTAACCATTGGTTTGATAAGCTCAGCAGTCATATTTTTTGCGGAAATGTCAATCTTCAAGGATAAACTTCCTTTTGAAAGAATAAAATATATGCTGACAGGAAAATTTGTTAACTTATTAGAAGGCATTAGAATAGAACCTGGAGCGTTTTTGATTTTTATTATTATTTTAATTGCGGCAAAGAAATTTAAAATGAATCCTATAATAGCTGTTGTTAGTTCGGCAGTGCTCGGGATGATACTGATTTAATGGAATATTAGTTCATAGTTTACGGTTCACAGAAAAGATAACTATCTGTGAGCAGTGAACTATGAACTATAAACCGCCTGCGGACTTGCCGGGAGAAATGTTAAAAGATAGGGCAGGAATTTTTGTCTCTGCAGCGTTTTGAAGTAGTTTGACATAAATAATAATATAGGGGCAGACCCGTGTGTCTGCCCCATTTTTATGCCTTTTCTAACTCACTAATACTAATTTGACGGGTATGTTTGGTATGGAACCACTCTTTCTTATTCTTGTCCAGTATTCCGTGGATAGTGATAGGTATCCATGTAAGACCATAATAGGGATAAATCAAATACCCCAACATTACTTTAAAGTTTAATTTTTTCTCTAATGCCATTGCAAACGGTGCATAAATAAATTGAGCTATTACAAACAGATCCCATATTATGGCGTTAGGAAATAAGTATCTTATATAAAAGACACCCAGTTTGCCATGAGGGTAAAAGTTCTGGAGCAATGCCAAGGACATAATAATACCTACCGCAATAATTCTCAACGGCTGCAAGAGATAAATAGCACAGTCTAATGCCACAATGTCCCCTTCTTTTATGGCTTTTAAGACTAAAGGTTTAAAGTAGCGGCTGGCTACGTCTGCATGTCCCTGCATCCATCTTTTACGCTGCAACCATGATTGGGAAAGCGTTAAAGGTTTTTCATCGTAAACAATTGCATTATGTGCCCAGGATACTTTATAATTGTTTAATGCCAATTTCATTGTAAACTCCATATCTTCGGTAAGACATGTAGCGCCCCAGCCCAGTTTTTTTAGAACATCCGTACTAATGGCAAATCCTGTACCTGACAACATACAGCACAGGTTGAGATTGTACCGTGCAAGCTGGAACAGCCTGTTTATTGTCCAAAACGCAATTGAATAGCAGCAAGTAATCCATGAATCAAAAGGATTTTTGCTATCTATATATCCTTGAACAGCTTTATGGCCTTTTTTAAACTGTTTATCCATTTCCAGCAAAAAGTTATTGGATACTATGTTATCTGCATCAAAAACCACTATAGCGTCATATTTTTTTTCCATTGCAAAAATTTTATTAAACATCCATTCCAAAGCATAACCTTTACCTTTTTCTACGTCATTAAACCTTTCATATACAATGGCACCCTTCTCGCGGGCTATAGCAGCCGTACTGTCTGAACAATTATCGGCAATTACAAAAATATCATATAATTCTTCAGGATAATTTAATTTTTTTAGGCTTTCTAGCATATGCCCAATGACTTTCTCTTCATTATGAGATGGTATAACAAGTGCAAACACATTAGCAGGCTGGGTATCTCCTGTGGTCCTTTCTTTTTTTTGTATCCAGCCAAATAGTGATGTGCTGAAATAATAACTGCCTATTACAAAAACAAAAATCTGAACAAAAAAACTAAAATAGTATGATAAAGAATGATTGTTTAAAACAGACATCTTTTAACCTCCCAAAATACCTTACATTTACAAACAAAATAATATACAATAATCGCAAGAGTGATTTTTCTTTGTGTCAAGCTACTGCGAATCCTATGAAATGATATAATATTTAAGTAAAAAAAGCAAGGGCTAAAAAAATCAAATTTTGCAAATAATAATTTGATTATATATATCTATATCAAATTTATTAAGCTAATTTTCTTGTTTATATTAAAATGTTCTTAAATTAACAACATAACGGATGTAAAAATTAATTTATATGTTGCGATTATAGAATTTAGTTATACAATGTATGATAAAATAATATAAATGCATTGCAATAATGTTTAGAAAGGGTGCATTTAATATATTTGAAGAATATTATTAACAGGCTCTAAGCCTTTTTACAACGTTCTTTCCATAATATTCTTCAAATATAAAATATACGCCCATTTAGAAATATCAGGATTTATAGGTCAGCAACAATGAAATGTGTAGGAGGAATGGGATGAAAACTTATTTTAATGATGCCGTAATTGGGAATTCGCGGGTTCTAGGCTGTATCGACAGGAAGGGTGAACTGGTTAGATTATTTTGGCCTCATATCGATTACCCCCAGCACATAGAAAGTTTTCAACTTGGAATATATATTCCAGGCAGCAGTTATAGTACAAGATGGCTGCAGGGTGATGGATGGGAACGTGAGCAGCAATATATCCAGGATACTAATATGTTAAAAACTTTATATTTAAGCAGGGAAATAGGTTTTAAGATAACATGTATTGATTTTGCTGTTATTGAAGAAGACGTTTTAATCCGTCATATTGAGATAGAGAATATAAGCGGACAGGAGAAAAATATTAATCTATTGGCGTTTTCCAGTTTTATATCTAACACCACTGATTTGAGAAGCACCTTATTTGATTTTGAACTGGATTGTTTGATACATTACCGGCATAGTTATTATTTTGCTATTGCTGGAAGCAGCAGAGTTGTAGATTATCAGATAACAAATGATCCATATAATGCAGCAGTACGTTCGGAATTTTATGGAATAGATGATATAGGAATGAGCGGTTCGGCTGTTCAAGCCTGGGAGTTGGGACGGTTTCAACCGTCAGATAAAAAGGCAGTCAGTTTATATATTTGTTGTGCACATACACTAAAAGAATGCACCCGAAAAGTTTTAAAAGTAAAAAGTCAGAATGTTTACTCGCTTATTGAAGATACAAAACGATACTGGTTAAATTATCTTGATGGTGGTAAAAAAGTAAGTACCGGTTCAAGTGACTTAGATGAATTATACCGCCGTTCCTTACTGGTGTTCAAATTAATGAGTGATGAAATGAGTGGAGGGTTGTTAGCTGCACCGGAAGTAGATGAACATTTTACCCGCTGTGGAAGATATGCTTATTGTTGGGCGAGAGATGCGGCCTTTATCACTTCAGCCTTAGACCGTGCGGGATATACCAACCTTGTGGAGAAATTTTATCAATGGGCAGTAAATGCCCAGGGAGAAAATGGTTCATGGTATCAAAGATACTTTTTAGATGGAAATCTTGCTCCTTCATGGGGACTGCAAATAGATGAAACAGGAACAATTTTATGGGGAATGTTACAGCATTATTATATTGTTAAAGATAAAACATTTCTCCAGTGGGTATGGTATTCTGTAAAAAAAGGTGCAGATTTTTTAGCCGGTTTTATTAACAAAGAGAATAATCTCCCTAAGGCAACCTATGATTTATGGGAAGAAAGGATAGGGCAGCATACCTATTCTTCAGCGGCTGTATATGCAGGTTTGATGGCAGCAGTGGAGATAGATAAAATTTTGAACAAACAGGATTTCAACAGTGCAAGGTGGAAAGAAGCTGCACTGAATATAAAAAAATCTATGGAAGAAATACTATGGAATAAGGAACAGAACAGGTTTTATAGAGGTGTGAACTCCAGTGTTGAGGGCTGGGGCTTTGAAGGGCATGGCGGTAAAACAGAAATTGTTCTAAATCCGAAGGGATATAAAAAATGGGTGTCTGCATTGGATATTATGGTAGATGTTAGCCTTTTAGGAGTTGCTGTACCCTTTGAGGTGTTTGAATACCAAGATGAAAGGGTTAGCAGCACAGCCAGAGCTGTTGAAGAACACCTCACTTCCCATGGGGCGGGTGGAATACGGCGTTATGAGACAGATGGATATATGGGGGGAAATCCATGGATATTGACTACTTTATGGCTGGCCCTTTACCATATTAAGGTGGAAAATTACCATAAAGCAAAGGAATATCTAAAATGGGCTGTAAAGCATAAAACATACCTGGGATTACTCCCGGAACAGGTCAATAAAGACACGGGAGAACCTGCCTGGGTAATTCCGCTTACCTGGTCCCATGCAATGTATGTGTTGGTATATTTAGAACTTGCCGAAAAAGGAAAACTATGATAGATGTATTAAGTACCATTTATATAGAAAAAGGTGTGAGGAAAATGGCTAAAACAAAGACGATATTCATTTGTCAGGAATGCGGATATGAATCTCCAAAGTGGTTGGGCAAGTGCCCGGCTTGTGGTGAATGGAATACATTGGTGGAAGAAATTCAATCCGCTCCCAATAAAACAATTACTATTAGTGGATTGAAAACGAGTCCAGTACATTTGAATGAGGTAGAAATTACGCAAGAAGAGCGGATTTCTACAGGGATAAAAGAATTAGACAGAGTTCTAGGTGGAGGAATTGTAAGAGGATCGCTCGTATTAGTGGGAGGGGACCCGGGAATAGGTAAATCAACCTTGCTGCTGCAAGTTTGCGAAATGGTAGGACAGAAAGCAAAAATATTGTATGCATCAGGCGAAGAATCGGTCAAGCAGATAAAAATAAGGGCAGACCGTTTAGGTATATCAACCCCAAACCTTTTACTTATGTCTGAAACTAACCTGGAAGCTATCCAGCAGAGTATGCAGGATTTAAAGCCTGATATAATAATAGTTGATTCCATACAG
This sequence comes from Petroclostridium xylanilyticum, assembly GCF_002252565.1. Classification (NCBI taxonomy): domain Bacteria; kingdom Bacillati; phylum Bacillota; class Clostridia; order Eubacteriales; family Oscillospiraceae; genus Petroclostridium; species Petroclostridium xylanilyticum. The sequence goes on along the minus strand of NZ_NPML01000012.1, from coordinate 125,661 downwards.
ACCATATTTAAACCCGAGTTGACATCGGCACCCGGAAGTATCAGTCAGGTACGTGAAGTTACTATCAGCTTGATGAGAATTGCAAAAGAGAATAATATTGCGATATTTCTTGTAGGGCATGTAACAAAAGAAGGAACACTTGCCGGGCCCAGGGTTTTAGAGCATATGGTGGATTGTGTCCTATATTTTGAAGGGGAAAGGCATCAATCTTACAGAATCTTAAGGGCAGTTAAAAATAGATTTGGTTCAACCAATGAAATAGGGGTATTTGAGATGCAAGACAGAGGGTTGGTAGAAGTTGATAATCCTTCGCTCATGTTATTATCCGGCAGGCCTGTTAATGTTTCCGGTTCATGCGTTATCTGTACTCTGGAAGGTACACGCCCTGTACTGGCAGAGGTACAGGCACTTATTTCTCCCACCAGCTTTGGAATTCCGCGAAGAATGTCTACGGGGATTGACAATAACAGGATAACATTGCTAATGGCTGTACTGGAGAAACGGGTTGGATTGCATTTACAGAATCATGATGCCTATGTAAATGTAGTTGGGGGCATAAGAATTGATGAACCGGCAGCTGACTTAGGAGTCATTACCGCAATTGCCTCCAGTTTTAAGAATTTTCAAGTTTCACCTCAAACCTTGTTAATGGGAGAAGTTGGACTTACAGGTGAGATTAGGGCAATAAGCTATATAGACAAACGGGTAAACGAGGCATATAAGTTAGGATTTAATCAGTGTATAGTACCATTGGAAAATGCAAAAAATCTAAAGCAAACAGGCGATTTGAAGATCATTGGAGTAAAGAGTGTGAGTGAAGCACTGGAAATAGCAGCAAGCAATAGCTGATAAATGGAGGTAACACATGCGCGAGGAACGAGTCAAAGGGAATGAGTTAATAGATGTACTTAAGGTGGTTGCTCCCGGAACGCCCTTAAGGGAGGGATTGGAAAGCATTTTAAGAGCAAAAACGGGTGCACTGATTGTTGTAGGTGATTCAGCACAGGTTATGAACTTGGTTGATGGGGGCTTCACTATAAATAAGGATTATGCACCGACCTATTTATATGAATTGGCAAAAATGGACGGCGCCATTATTTTGAGCCGTGATGCCAAAAAGATTTTATTTGCAAATACCCAGCTTATTCCAGATCCTTCTATCTCTACTATGGAGACTGGTACCCGCCACAGGACGGCTGACAGAGTAGCCAGACAAACTGGAGAATTGGTAATATCAATATCCCAACGTCGAAATATTATTACACTCTATAAAGGGCAAAATAGGTATATACTAAATGATACAGGCAGAATTTTAACAAGGGCAAACCAAGCTTTACAAGCTTTAGAAAAATACAAGGTGGTATTGGACAGCGCGATGACTAATTTAAGCGTGCTCGAATTTGAAGATATGGTAACTCTCTATGATGTTATAATAGCTATTCAGAGAGCAGAAATGGTAATGCGGATTGCGTTTGAAATAGACAAATATATCTGTGAATTAGGTAATGAGGGGCGGTTAGTGAGCATGCAGCTTGAGGAATTGGTAAACCATACTGAAGAGGATGAGGTACTGGTGATTCAAGATTATTTTGTACCCCTGGAAGGAAAGACTGCTGATGATGTGTTAAAACAGGTTCGGCTTTCTTCTCAAGAGGACCTGCTGGACCTCACATTTTTATGCCGTTCATTGGGTTATTATGGGGGCATGAGTATATTAGATGCCAGTGTATTTCCAAGAGGGTATAGAATGCTTAGCAAAGTGCCTAGAGTACCCATGTCAGTTGTTTCAAATTTGGTTTCCAGGTTTGAGAATTTTCAAGGCATTTTAAGAGCTTCTATAGGAGAACTGGACGATGTGGAGGGTATAGGAGAAATAAGGGCCAGAACAATCAAAGAATCATTAAGAAGAATACAGGATCAGTTGTTAATGGATAACCGAAGAATATAAAAATAGTTCATGGTTCGTAGTTCTTAGTTCATGGTAAAAACATTCATTCTACGAACTATGAACCATGAACTAAGAACTATTTTATCATTATTTGTAAGCTTTGCTCATATGTGGTTAATCTCAATCTTTATCTCAAATTATATTTCCCGAGCATTTTTATCCTATCCAATTCTTTAATTAATATATCATACATATTCAAATCCAATATATTACATAATGAAGCGAGATAGAACAAGTTACGGCCCATTTCTTTTTCTATAGTATCTCTACAATTATCGCATAAAGCACCTTCTAAATGGGTGGACATGCTATCACGAATCTCATCAAAGTTGCCATCTTCAGGGAAAATTTGTTTATCGGCATTGATCTTTATACAACCACATTGGGTTACGGCCTTAACAATTGCCCGATTTACTCTTGCGTTCGAATCCTGATATTTGGTTAAAGAATCAAGAATGCTTTTATTTCTCACCAACAACTCTAGTACTGTGTATTGAAATTCATCACTTAGTATATCTTTTACCATCATTTTCCCTCCTTGCACCGGTTCATGTTACTGTTCATAATACTCATTATAATTATACTTTTAGATAAAGTGATTTGTCAACGGATTGGTAATAATTACACTAATTTTCCAAAAAAATATACTCTGTTTTAAATAAATAAAATTTATTTTTAAAGAAGTGAGCAGAGTAGAAAAAAGCAGCGCTTGATAAGTTTTAAAATGTTAATTCTATGATGCTACGATTATAAAATTTCATGAAAAGTGTTGACATAAAGATAAGTTAGATGTTAAAATAATAATTTTTTGACAGTATTCTTTATTTATAGTATACTTATATATGTATATGTCAAAAATAAAAATGTGGAATAAATTGCATAGTTTTTTGCAAGGAGGGAACATCCAAATGTATAACATCGGTGATAAAATCGTTTATCCAATGCATGGTGCCGGTGTGATTGAATCTATTGAAGAAAAAGAGATCCTGGGGAAGAGACAAAAATACTATGTTATGAAGATGCCTATCGGAGATATGAAGGTCATGATTCCTATGACAAATATTAAAGAGATAGGGATAAGGGAAATTATTAACCAGCAAGAAGCAGAAGGGGTTATTCAAATTTTTAAAAGCGGTAAAACTGACATGTGCAGCAACTGGAATAAGCGATATAGGGAAAATATGGTTAAAATTAAGAGTGGAAATATATATGAAGTTGCAGACGTTGTTAAGAATTTGATGTACAGGGATAAGGAGAAAGGCCTTTCCACCGGTGAAAGAAAAATGTTGAACAGTGCAAAGCAAATTCTCATCAGTGAGTTGGTACTGGCCAAAGGGATGAAACAAAGTGAAATTGAAAGTATGATAGAAGGCATGTTTAATGAGATATAATTGTAAAAAAATATGTTTATTTTTTACAATTATTTGATATAATGGTATATATGCCAATGAGGAGGTGGATATTTAATGGTAAATAGGGTGGTCAAAGGGGTATTATCAATGGTTGGAGGTGCTATTGGTATAAGCCTGATTTTTCTGTTTTTTCAGAAATCACAGATTAGCCCTAATTCCTATGTTGTTTCGACCATAGTGCTGTATGTTGGTGGAGGTTTAATGGGAGCTACACTATTCTACATAAGTGGAGCAAAATTTATGTCTTTCTTGCGGGATATTTTATTACATATTGAAAGGACACTTCAAAATAGGACTTCTCATGAAATATTATCTGGTGCACTAGGACTCATAATTGGTTTAATTATTGCAAATTTAATATCATTGCCTATTTTGTCTATACCTATTATAGGAACTGTTCTAGCCATAACTGCCAATGTCATGTTAGGATATCTGGGGATAAGCATCGCATTAAAAAAGAAGGATGAGTTAAGTGATAGTGTATTCTTCCTAAAGAAAGGCATTATAAAGCGTTCCAATCCCTCTATTCAGCCTAAAATTCTGGATACGAGTGTTATCATTGATGGAAGGATAGCAGATATTTGCAGGACAGGGTTCGTCGAGGGACCTTTAGTTATTCCGGCGTTTGTGCTAAGGGAGTTACAACATATAGCTGATTCTTCAGATGCCCTTAAGCGCAATAGAGGTAGAAGAGGATTAGATATTCTTAATATCATTCAAAAAGAATTGGATATTCCGGTTGAAATCTTAGATAAGGATTTTGACACTATTCATGAAGTAGACAGTAAATTGCTCAAATTAGCTGAATTAATGAATGGAAAAGTGATCACCAATGATTATAATCTTAATAAAGTAGCCAGTTTCCAGGGAGTACCGGTATTAAATATAAATGAACTTGCAAATGCCGTAAAACCTGTTGTTTTACCTGGTGAGGAAATGACCGTACTTGTTGTGAAGGATGGAAAGGAAAATGGTCAGGGAGTAGCGTATCTGGATGATGGAACCATGATCGTGGTAGATGGCGGCAAAAGGCATATAGGAGAGTCGGTTGGTGTGCTTGTGACAAGTATATTGCAGACTCCAGCAGGCAGAATGATATTTGCGAAACCTAAATATGAGATTGAAAGAGCAGTGTAAATTTAATTAAGAATTGAAGAATTAATTATTTCTAGTCTTTGTAACTAATAGTGCAATTATTAAATATGTAATATTATCGTTTTTATTTCAACTGAGCCAACCCCGGGTTGGCTTTTGTCAATTGTCAATTCTTAAGTGGGGGGAATATTATTTGCTGGACATATTTAAAAATTTTTTTAAAGAGCACAAAATGAATAAGAATAAAGAATATTGTTCTGCTATCATTGTGGCTGCAGGAAAAGGGTCGCGAATGAATGCTTCTAAAAACAAACAATTTATAAACATTATCGATAGACCGGTCCTTGCCTATACTTTGCAGGCTTTTGAAGACTGTGAGCTGATAGATGAAATAGTTGTTGTCACCCGGCAGGAAGATATCATGGCCTGTAAAGAAATAATTGATATGTCTGAGTTGGTAAAGGTAAAGAAGATTGTTGTTGGCGGGAAGGAAAGACAGGATTCCGTCTACAATGGATTGAAAGAAATAAGTAATGAAGCAACTATCGTAGCTATCCATGATGGCGCAAGACCTTTAATTTTGCCTAAGCATATTGAGGAAGCTATTGAAGCTGCTGTACAATATAATGCAGCAGCGGTTGGCGTAAGAGTTAAAGATACTATTAAGCTGGTAGATGATAATAACAATATTGTAAATACTTTAGATAGAAGTAAGCTCTGGGCAGTACAGACACCTCAGGTTTTCAAGGTGGAAATATTGAAAAGAGCTCATCAAAAAGCCATTGAAGAGGGAATTAGTGCAACAGACGACTGCATGCTTGTGGAGCAGATGGGCTATCAAGTGAAAATGGTGGAAGGAAGTTATGAAAATATAAAAATTACTACTCCGGAAGATATTTTCTTGGCGGAAGCGATTATAAGTGGCAGAGAGTTAGAAGAAGATGAATATGAATAATAAGATGGAAAAATCATAAAAATTCGATTGAACTAAGTAATAAGTAAAGGTATAATAAAATATAGCTATATAAGTATTACTAAGTACTTTACATTGTCTATTTTAGTTCACAGTTCACGGTTCACGGTATTTTCTTGGCTAATTTCTGTGAACTGAGAACTGAGAACCGTGAACCGTGAACAAAATAACAATAATGTAACATACTTAGTGCTATTTATATAGTTCTATATAGTAATTAATGGTCTGTAACTTACTTAGTAATATTTATATATAAAAAACTTGATAGGGGTGATATTTATGGAAGAAAAAATATTAGCAATGCTCAATAAAATGAATGAGAGGCTTGGAGGCATCGAGACAGAAATTAGAACTATGAAGACGGAAATTGATTCTGTGAAGACGGAAATTGATTCTGTGAAAACGGAAATTGGTTCTGTGAAAACAGAAATTAGTTCTATGAAAACAGAAATTAGTTCTATGAAAACAGAAATTAGTTCTATGAAATCGGAAATTAGCGCTATAAAAGTGCAACAAGAAGAGAATACAAGAATCTTAAGAGCATTGGAACATTCGACACAGGTAAACAAGGCCGAACATGAACAAATGATGATGGAAATGGCGGAGATTAGCAAAGAAGTAAAAAATCTCAGGAAAGATGTATCTAATGTTGAAGTTATCACCGCAAGCAATTGGACTGATTTGGCACGGTTAAAGGCAGTCAAATAAATATATAAATAGCATATAAAGTATTTAGTGCGTTCTATAGAATAAGGTGGTTTGATGAAATGAGGATCGGACATGGATATGATGTACATAGATTGGTAGAAGGTCGAAAATTAATACTGGGCGGTGTAGATATCCCCTATGAAAAAGGGCTGTTAGGACATTCGGACGCAGATGTTTTAATTCATGCTATACTGGATGCATTATTAGGTGCTGCAGCTCTGGGAGATATCGGCAAGCATTTTCCGGATACAGATAATAAATATAAAGGAATATCCAGCATGCTTTTATTAAAAGAAGCAAAGAGAATTCTGGAGGAAAAAGAATATTATGTAAATAATATAGATGCCACTGTCATTGCCCAACGGCCTAAACTGGCACCATATATACAAACAATGAGACAAAATATTGCCAATATTCTGGGAATTAATATAGAACAAGTAAATGTGAAAGCAACCACTACAGAAGGATTGGGTTTTATCGGGACCGGTGAAGGCATAGCTGCACATGCAGTATGTGTAATAGTGAAGAGTGGGGAGTTTGGTCCTTGACAGTCCGATAATTATGTTTTATTATTGATGTGTAAGACAAGGGAGTAAAAGGGATGAAAATATGGTAAAAGATAAAAAATTTGTTGAAGCAATTACATCCATGGATGAAGATTTTGCACAATGGTATACTGACATTGTAAAAAAAGCAGATTTAGTTGACTATTCCAGTGTCAGAGGCTGTATGATTATTCGTCCGTATGGATATGCAATTTGGGAAAATATTCAGAAAATCCTAGATGCGCGGTTTAAAGAAACAGGACATGAGAACGTGTACATGCCTATGTTTATTCCAGAAAGTTTGCTGCAAAAAGAAAAAGACCATGTAGAGGGATTTGCTCCTGAGGTTGCATGGGTAACTCACGGAGGAGCAGAAGAACTAACCGAAAAGCTCTGTGTACGTCCTACTTCGGAAACACTATTTTGTGAGCATTATGCGAACATTATTCACTCCTATAGGGACCTTCCTAAGCTATACAACCAATGGTGTTCTGTTGTTCGTTGGGAGAAGACTACACGTCCTTTCTTGCGTACATTAGAATTTTTATGGCAAGAAGGCCATACTGCCCATGCTACTGCACAGGAAGCCCAGGAAGAAACCATTAAAATGCTTAATGTATATGCAGATTTTTGTGAAAAAGCACTAGCTATTCCCGTGATAAAAGGTCAAAAAACGGAAAAGGAAAAATTCGCTGGAGCGAAAGCTACCTATACTATTGAAAGTTTAATGCATGACGGAAAGGCGCTGCAGACTGGAACATCGCATAATTTTGGAGATGGATTTGCAAAAGCTTTTGGAATTCAATATACAGACCAAAACAATCAATTACAATACGTTCATCAAACATCCTGGGGTATGACTACACGTTTGATAGGGGCGATGATTATGGTACATGGAGACGATAATGGTCTTGTACTGCCTCCAGTTGTTGCACCTGTACAATTGGTTATTATTCCTATTGCACTACACAAAGAAGGTGTTAAAGAAAAAGCTTCCCAACTGAAAGAAAAGTTGGCAAAAGTAGCAAGGGTTAAAATTGATGATAGTGATAAGATGCCGGGATGGAAATTTAGTGAATATGAAATGAAAGGGATACCGGTTCGTTTGGAAATTGGACCAAAGGATATTGAAAACAATCAAGCTGTATTGGTCCGAAGAGATACAAGAGAAAAGATTTTTGTTTCTCTAGATGAAATTGAAGAAAAAGTTGCACAATTGTTAGAACAAATGCAAATAGATTTATTGGAAAAGGCAAGAAAAATGAGAGATGAAAAGACTTATACCGTAAAGAATTTAGAGGAATTCAAGAATGTTTTAGCACAAAAATCCGGTTTTATTAAAGCGATGTGGTGTGAAGATAGAGCATGTGAAGATAAGATTAAGGAGGAAACAGGGGCAACAGCCCGTTGTATTCCATTTGAACAAGAGCAAATTTCTGACAACTGCGTATGTTGCGGCAAACCAGCAAAACACATGGTATACTGGGGCAAAGCGTATTAATTAACGAAAGAATATTAAATTTTTATAATAATCATTGATAATGAAGCCAGAAGAGGGCTTCTTTTTTTGTGCATTTTATATTATAGTTGCCGTGGCAAACTTGAAAATTGTTTAATCTCAACCACAGGTTGCTATAATTTAACAATAATAAAAAGTTAAATTCTGCTTAAACTAACTATGAGTTAACAATATATGTTAAGGAGTGTTATGGAATGAAGAAAACATTATCATTTTTAATTATTTTAACAGTACTGTGCACAGTATTTGTTAGCAGTTCGTCTTCTATTGTTGCGGCGGCTGCAAAAACACCCTTTAGCCGTACGAATATACCAGCTCAATTGCAAGTTACTACTGCAGCAGGTCTTAATGTAAGGTCAGGTCCGGCAACATACTTCACTAAAGTAGGTGTTGTTTATAAGGGCCAAATTGTAGACTGTATTGGTAAACTAGGAGATTGGTATATTATACACATGAACAATGACACTGTTGGTGTTGTTTCGGGAAAATATGTAAAGCCTTATTATCCACCGAACAGTCAGCCGGCACCAAAGCCAGCTCCACAAAATCCGGCACCAACGCCTGCACCTGCTCCAGAACAACCGGATGGACAGATAAGTGCAGAAGCACAAAAAATACTTGACCTTGCCAATGCCGAAAGGGCGAAAGTAGGGGCACAGCCGCTCAAGGTAGATATGAAGGTAATGGAAGTAGCAAATCTTAAAGCAAAAGATATGGTTGAAAAGAACTACTTCTCACATACCTCACCTACTTATGGTTCTCCTTTTGATATGCTCAAGCAGTTTGGTGTAAGCTATAAGTATGCCGGAGAGAACCTGGCAGGAAATACTTCAGCGGAAAGAGCGCATAATGCCTGGATGAACTCTGAAGGACATAGGAAAAACATACTTAATCCGAATTATAACTATATAGGAATTGGAATTGCTGATAGTCCGAAATATGGAAAAATTTATGTGCAGATGTTTATAGGAAGATAAGTGAATAAAAAAGCGAAGCAGATGATTGCTTCGCTTTTCACTTTTTATATGAATATTACATAGTATAAGTAAAGGCGATTTTCAATTTGAGCAAAGGTCATTTAATTTTTATAAGGCTGGAGAGCTATTCCTAGTATGGGATGAAAGGGGGTTGCATATGGAATCAATTATTATTAGACCTCAGATACAGATTGTATATATTAATCGGAATAATCCTTCAAAAAATTACCATAATGTTTCGGCTGCATGTTTGGGAAGGTACGATTTAAGTCATATATATAGAATATTAATAAAATTTCCTATTACTGCTATACCGGAAGATGCCATAATAATAGAAGCAAGTTTCAAGATGTATGTAACTGCGGTAGGGGCAGGACAACCTAATGAAGTAACATGCTATGTTATAACAGAACCATGGGCGGTGGATACAGTTACATGGAGCAATCAACCTTTATTTAGTTCGGAATTATCCAGCGGAAGTATAAACATCAACAAAGCAGGTCAGTATACATTTGATATAACCGAAATTGTTAAGAAGTGGTATAATCATGAACTAATAAATTATGGCTTGATTTTAAAAAATGATGAAATAAAGGATGCAACTTTTGCAAAAGTATTGATTGATTCCGGCAAAACATTTATGCCTATGGTAGAAGTAAAATATGTGATGAAATGCAAGTGTGGATGTGAATGTAAAGCAGTACCTACTGAATTTGTTGAAGCTGTGGAAGAGATTAGGGTAGGTGATATGTATGCTTATTCATCTACAATGAACACTTCATTGATGAAAACCATAACTTATTTTATCAAGAATGCAGGCCCTCATCCTGTTACTGCAAAATTACAAATTAGTCCTAATAGGGCAGATTTTATAGATGATAATGGAAATGTAATTATCGAGCCTGGCGGAATGACTGCTATTGTTCCTTACTGTTTTGCAAAGTTCACACGAATGGCGGTTAGAAATGTAGATACCTCAGAAGCATCAATAGTTAAAATATGGTATCAAGCGCAAAAGTAAATTTAAAAAAGTTGATAGCGAAGAGTAAAAATGCAGTCACAGATTTTGTAAGAATGACATAATATAAACTAGAATTTTATTATTCCTCCTGGAAAGGAGGTGAGAAGTGATGCCAAATAATCTAGTGTTTAATGGAACTGCCAGTCAACTTAAAACGCAAATAAGCGGTGTGGATGGAAACGGTAATACAGTAGCGATCCTCACGGATTCCAGCGGTAGATTGGATTTAGGTACGGTAACAGTAACAGCTCAGAACCTTGACATCAGGCCGATAACCGGAACAACCGACAGTATTACCATCTGGAACTCAGTAGTAACAGTGACTGCCGAAAACTTTGACATCAGGCCGATAACCGGAACAACCGACAGTATTACCATCTGGAACTCAGTAGTAACAGTGACTGCCGAAAACTTTGACATCAGGCCGATAACCGGAACAACCGACAGCATTACTATCTGGAACTCAGTAGTAACAGTAACTGCTGAAGATCTTGATATAAGAGCATTATCAGCAGCGACAGATAGTATAAAATTGTCCTCACGCCTGTTTACTGAAAGCTATACAACAGTAGCAGGAGTTATCGACTCAGCCGGCATATTCGTACAAAATACCGGTGAGCAAAGCATGTATTCCTTCTATGTATTTAATACTGGATCCAATACGGTAACCGTCCAACTGCAGATTAGTCCAACAACTACTGCCAGCTATTTTGTGGACGATACAAGTGGTCCGGTAGGTGTAGCAGCAGGCCAAAAAACTACGCTTGTAGCAGCTAAATTCTTGCAGTATACGCGATTATTCTATGAAACAAGCGGTGTAACCTGTACGTTCGACGTTTACTATAATGCGCAGGTATAATCAGTTAGCATGCTAACTAATCTCTAAATAGGTTAGGACATAAGGCCAAGCTTTTAAACGTGGTCTTATGCCCTAATTTATTAGGGGCATTTTGCAATATCTGCATTCATATATATCATAGAGAAGATGAATCTAATCCAGAGGGATATTGAAGGGGAGAATTATGGAAAGAAAAAAGACTGTCAGCTTATGCATGATTGTGAAAAATGAAGAGAAATATTTAGAAAGGTGTCTAAAAAGTGTAAAAGAACTTGTAGATGAGATGATCATTGTAGATACAGGGTCGACAGACCGGACGGTCGAGATTGCAAAAAAAATGGGTGCAACAGTAAAGTATTACCAATGGGATAATAACTTTAGCAATGCAAGAAACTTTTCTTTGCAATATGCCAGCAAGGAATGGGTCTTGTTAATGGATGGAGACGATGAGTTTAATAAAGAACATTATGACAAGTTTATTCAACTTGTCAATACATCGACAAAAGATGGACATTTTTTTAAAACATTAAGCTATGCAGGGGAAAGACCCGGAAAGGATATAGTGTCAAATCTTAACTTGCGGCTGCTGAGGAATAACAAAAAATATCAATTTGTAGGTGCTATCCATGAACAGTTGACCTGTGTAAATGGTAAAATGGACTATAACTATTTTTCCACAGAAGATATTGAAATCTTTCATTATGGGTATCTAAATGATGTGGCGGCAGAAAAAAACAAGCGGGAAAGAAATATTTCAATTATTGAAGAAGAACTTAAGAAAGATCCTCACAACCGTTTTCATCTATTTAATTTAGGAAATGAATACTTTGCTTTAGGAGACCAGAGGAAAGCTCTAGAACTATTTGATAAAGTTTATAGGAATCTGGATTTTAACGCCGGATATTCATCTAAGCTAGTAATCAGACGTATCATGTGCTTTGATGAGTTGAGAGAATACAGAGAGGCTTTAAGGGCTATCGAAGAAGGGCTAAAGGCATACCCTGGGTTTACAGACCTGGAGTTAATAAGAGGGCATATCTATTTAAAAAATAGACAGTATACCCTTGCCATGGATAGTTTTAAAAAATGTATAGAACTTGGTCCCGCACCTATACAACTGGAGTTTCTTGATGGATGTGGCACCTACCGGCCGTACCAGGCATTGGGGGAGATATATTTTCAAATGGAGGACTATCAAAAAGCTTTTGAATGCTTTGAAAATGTATTAAGGATAAATCCATACTTACAGAGCCCGGTTTATAGGATTGGTAAAATATTAAATATTTTATATGAAAACAAGAGATATGTATCGTTTAGATTATCCCAGTATTTTAATTTAGAGTATGTACCTAACCTGTTATTAGTTGCAGGTGTATTAATAAGCGAAGGCTTATATGATATAGCAATGGGATATCTGGAAAAGGCGAGGGAGATGGATAAAAGCGACAGTCAAGTGAATTTTTTGATTGGCATCAACCTATTTTATCAAAAAAAGAGTGCAGAAGCGGTTAAAATGTTTATTAAATTGCCGGAGAAAAGCAGTGAATATCGGGAAAGCTTAAAATATATATTCATGTATAGTCTTATGCATGACCTAAACAATATTGAAACTGTACTTAATAAGATAAAACAAAGTAGTGATGATTTTTTGTACAGAATATACCTTCAATTATATAATGTTTTTTCAGGTAAAGAAGAAGTAATTCTCTTAGAAGAAGACGACCATGATAAAATTCTTCAAATAACACTGGCAATATTAGCTGAACTGTTAAAGATTCAAGAGTTTGATTTGTTTGAAAAATTATTGAATGTGTTAAATTTTATAAATTCTAACAAGGTTCTTCTTGAGCTGGGAAAATTATATTACAATAATGGATTTAAACAAATGGCTGTCAATGAGATTTTAAGATCTATAAAAGAATTGAATGCAATTGACCCTGCAGGGGTTGAAATACTATATAAAGAAATATGAACTAAAAATGGGAGTAGTGAAAATGAGGATGAAATTTAAAGTATTGATAGGGAGTCCTGTACGGCAGGTGCCGGACATTTTAAAGGAGTTTCTTAAATCTTTAGATGAGTTGGAAAAAGATAATATCCATGTGGATTATTTTTTTATAGATGATAATGATAGTGATTTATCAAAGAAAATATTAAAAGATTTCTCATCATCAGCATTTTCTTTAAGAACCCTTTCTTCACAAAATAAGAGGAAAGTAATTATTGAACAAGGGGATGCGCTGGAAAAGTATATCTGTACTGAAAAAACTCATCAATGGAATGAAAATTTAATATGGAAGGTAGCAGCTTACAAAAATAAAATTATTGATTATGGCAGAAGAAAGTTTTACGATTATATATTCTTAGTAGATTCTGACCTTGTTTTACATCCCAAAACCTTAAAAAGTCTGATTTCTGCAAAAAAAGATATCATATCAGAAATCTTTTGGACCAAATGGCAGCCGGATTCTCCTGAACTGCCACAGGTATGGTTGTATGACCAGTATTCATTAGTACCGCAAAGCAGAGGGGAGAGACTAACACAGGAAGAAAGCAGTATACGGGTTAATAAATTTCTCGAACAGTTGAAAAAACCAGGAGTATATGAAGTAGGGGGATTGGGTGCCTGTACGTTAATAAGTAAAAAAGCCATACAAAAAGGGGTCAGCTTTGAAGAAATTCATAATGTATCTTTCTGGGGAGAGGACCGCCATTTTTGTATTAGAGCGGCAGCGCTGGGCTTTCAATTATTTGTAGATACAACCTGCCCGGCATATCATATTTACCGTCAGAGTGATCTTGAAGGAATAGAGGGGTACAAAAAAGAGCAGCTAAAGGAAGACAGTGCACAAAGCAGTCCACCTCCTGTGCAGGTGTCAGCTGCAAGAACTGTTAGTGAAACCGATATATCCAACACAATCAAAGATTTTATTCAAAAGTATTTTTCCTGTGATTATAGGATTGTAACCGGTTTTGAAGGACATAGATATTTTACTCAACAATATATTAGTAAGCTGATGCAGAGACAAGATTCAGATATTAACTGCTTAATCAAAAACAAAATTAGGTGCATGGCCTTTCCTCTAAGTATAAATGTAGATGTAGAGAAAGCCACAGAAGGGGTGGTAAAAGCAAAGGTAAACTTTAGTGTGAAAAGTATAGGTGAACAGGGTGAAAAGGAGAGATTGTTCGGGTGTGATCTAATTTTAAAGGAGTTCAACAGGTCTGTATGGTTGGTAGACTTTATATCCCTCAAAAATGATCAAGGAACCAGTTTGCTGGGGATTTCCCTTGTTGATTTGTTGGAAAGCCGGGAAAGAATTGATAAAAGTACAAACAATAAAGTGACACTCGCCATGTTGGTCCGTAATGAAGCCAATAAATACCTGAATAAAGTTTTATCCCATGCAGTAAGATACATTGACAATGCAGTAATTTTAGATGATGGCAGTGAGGATAATACGGTAGAAATTTGCAAACAAATCCTCAAGGACGTACCTTCATATATTGTTTCAAATAAACGATCTAATTTCAGCAATGAAATTTCTTTACGCAAACAGTTATGGGATATGACGATTAGCACAAAACCTGATTGGATTTTATGTCTGGATGCCGATGAGATTTTTGAAGATAGCATCATTAACTTCATACGTCAATTGATTGATCAACCTACTTTTGACTATTATTCCTTCCGGCTTTACGATTTCTGGGATGAGTCACATTACAGGGAAGATAGTTACTGGCAGGCACACAAGTATTACAGGATATTTTTGACCAGATATCAGCCCAACTTTCACTATACATGGCATGAAACGCCCCAGCACTGTGGTAGATTTCCCAATAATATCAGCATGTTGGAAGGGTGTCAGTGCAATATAAGGCTGAAACACTACGGATGGGCAAGTGAGGCATTAAGGTGGGAAAAATATAAGAGATATATGGAACTTGATCCCGAAGGGAAATATGGAAACATTAACCAGTATCGAACTATTTTAGACCCGAATCCAACGCTTATACCTTTCACTTTTCGCAATGATATTACATAATATATATTACTATAGCAGATAATGTAAGATAATATTTGCTTCTACCAATATTATTTCCGCTGTTATCTTAACTGCCGTAGGGCTGGGGATGATTTTGCAACATGAGGAGTTAGAATGCAAGGGGAGGGTTTTATGGATTATTATTTAGCGATATATTCGTCAGTAACCCTGGCAAATAGAGTAAAAAAATACATGCCACAGGATGGAGATTATATCGGAATTGTTCATACACCCAGGTCCATATCAATGGGTGGGTGTAGTTATGCACTCAAATTTAAAAAACACAAACTGCCAGTGGTAAAGCAAGTATCGCAAGATCTTGGGATCAAGATAAAAGCTTTATATAAAGAATCTGTTGTAAATGGCGTAAAATCGTATAGTCAAATATATTAATAAATACCAGCTAACAGCTGGTATTTATTTTAAACCATATTTTTTAAAAGTTTGGTAACATAATATCAACTTACTTCATAATATGATAAGGAAAAAAGGAAATTAAAACGGGAAGGTGGCGGCATGAAAGCTCTCATTCTAAGTGGAGGAATAGGTTCAAGGCTTTGGCCTATCACATATACCAGGCCCAAACAACTCATTCCGGTGGCAAATAAACCGATTCTATTTTATGCTATCGAGTCAATCATTAAGGCAGGGATCAGTGATATTGGAATAATAGTAGGTGACACCGGGGACGAAATCATGCAAGAGGTTGGGGATGGTACCCGATGGGGGGCAAAAATCACATATATTTATCAGGAAAAACCGGAAGGATTGGCCCATGCAGTGAAAATTGCACAACCTTTTCTAAAGGAAGAGGCATTTTTAATGTTTTTAGGGGATAACATTATCAGGGATGATTTAAGTAAGTTTATTCAGAAATATTATGGTAAAAAATTAAATGCCCTGGTTGTACTGGATAAGGTTGATAATCCACAAGACTATGGGGTTGCAGTCCTGGAAAATGGCGACATTGTTGAGCTGGTTGAAAAACCAAAACAATATATTAGTAACATGGCCATTGTAGGCCTTTATATTTTTGATAAAAACATATTTTCAGCTATTAGTAAAATTAAACCTTCATGGCGTAATGAATTGGAGATCACTGATGCCATTCAGGACATGATAAAAAACGGGTTCAAAGTCAGTTATGGTCAGCTGGAAAATTGGTGGAAGGATACAGGAGCTCCACAGGATATGTTGGAAGCGAACCAGAAAATTTTGGATGACATAAAGGGTTATGACCAGGGATGGATAGACCAAAAGTCAATGGTACAGGGCAAGGTCATTATAGAAAAGGATGCGCATGTGATTAACAGTGTAATTAGAGGGCCGGTCATTATCGGTGAAAAATGTACAATAAAAAATGCATATATTGGTCCTTACACATCCATCAGTAAAGGATGTGAAATAGAAAACTCAGAGGTAGAAGGCAGTATCATTATGGAGAATTGTAAAATAAAAAATGTAGGGAATAGAATCAACAATAGCCTTATTGGCAGCAGTACGGAGATTGCAAACGATAATACACTATCCAGAACTTATTCTTTTATAGTAGGAGATAAGAGCAAGATTAAAATATTGTGAGGTGGGGATTTACATGGAATTCATCCAAGGTGTTAAGATCAAGCAATTAAAATCTATCCCCGATGAAAGAGGTAGATTGATGGAAATGTTAAGAGCAGATGATGATATATTTATTAAATTTGGACAGGTCTATTTAACTACAGCTTACCCTGGAGTAGTAAAAGCATGGCATTATCATAAAAAACAGACGGATAATTTCATCGTTATAAAAGGTATGATGAAGGTTGTTTTATATGACGATAGAAAAGATTCTCCTACTTTTGGCAAAATTAATGAATTTTTTATGGGCGATTATAACCAAATATTACTTCAGATTCCTAATGGGGTTTTTCATGGCTTTAAATGCATCGGTGAAACCGAAGCAATAGTTATCAATATTCCGACAGAAGTGTATAACTACAGTGATCCGGACGAATTCAGAGTAGATCCCCATAATAACGACATTCCTTATAACTGGGAAAGGAAAGATGGATGATGAAAACGGTACTGGTAACAGGTGGATGTGGATTTATCGGCAGTAATTTCATACGGTATTTGCTGCAAAAACACAATGATTTGTTTGTAATCAATGTTGATAAACTTACCTATGCAGGAAACACTAAAAATCTTTCGGACATAGAGTATTCTAAAAACTATAAATTTATAAAAGGGGATATATGTGATTATCGTTTAATGGACGATATCTTTAGACAAGGAATAAATTACGTTGTCAACTTTGCTGCCGAATCCCATGTGGACCGAAGCATTGAAAATTCACAGGTATTTATTCAAACCAATGTATTGGGAACCCAGGTGCTTTTAGATAATAGTTTAAAACATGGAATAGAAAAATATATACAAGTTTCAACCGATGAAGTTTATGGCTCTTTGGAATTGAATACAAAGGATGCATTCACTGAAGATACACCACTGGCTCCAAGAAATCCTTATTCTGCCAGCAAAGCCGGGGCGGATATGCTTGTCAAGGCATATTTTAATACCTATAAATTACCTGTTGTTATTACAAGATGTTCTAATAACTACGGCGAATACCAGCATCCTGAAAAATTAATACCTAAAACCATTATTAATGCAATTAATGAACAACCTATAGGTATTTACGGAGATGGGTTAAACGTAAGGGATTGGATACATGTCCAGGACCATTGCAACGCAATTTTGACCGTATTGGAGAAAGGCATTTCTGGTGAGGTATATAACATAGGTGCTGATAATGAAATAGCAAATATAGAAATCGTAAAATTCATATTAAGATATTTAAATAAGTCTGAAGGCTTAATTAAATATATAGAAGACCGCCTGGGACATGATAGAAGATATGCAATGAATGCTAGTAAAATTCACAAAGAATTAGGATGGGTTCCCAGGATAGATTTTTTTGAAGGGTTGGCTAAAACTATTCAATGGTATAAAGAAAGTCAAAAATGGTGGAAAGATATGAATTTAATATAGAAAGGAGTAGGTATCTTGATAAAGGGTAAAAAAGTTAGTTTAAGACCATTGGAAAAAGAAGACATATATAAGATTGTGGAATGGAGAAACCAGGAAGGAGTGCGTACGAATTTCCTGGATTCAGGTTTATTAAGTAAATATGCACAAGAAGCATGGTATGAACAATATCAAAAGCATTTTCAGCAGTATCAAAAGTATAACGATAGACTGATTTTTGCTATTGAAGCAGAAAATCAATATATCGGAATTACATGGCTATATGATATAAATCACAGGAACCAGAATGCGACAATAGGAATGCTCATAGGAGATAAGAATTTCTGGGGAAAAGGATATGGTACAGATGCAATATGGACGCTGACACGTTATGCTTTTGATGAAATGAACCTGAGAAGAATTAATGGATATATAGTGGAATATAACAAGGGATCTTTAAGAATGGTAGAAAAAAATGGATATAAGGTAGAAGGATGTATGAGAAAAGCATATTATGCACATTCGCAATTTTGGGACGTAAAAGTTGTCGGCATATTAAAAGAAGAATTTGAACAATAAAATTTTGAATGAGTGAAAGGAAGCATATTTATGACAATGCCTGTATTAAAGCCGTCTATTGGTGAAGATGAAATTAATGCTGTTGTTGAAGTACTAAAGTCCGGTTGGTTAGGTCTTGGACCAAAAACGGAAGAATTTGAAAAAAAATTTGCCGATTATATCGGATGTAACTATGCTGTAGCATTAAATTCCGGGACAGCTGCCCTTCATATGGCGGTAGAAGCACTGGGAATAAAAAAGGGGGATGAAGTTATTGTTACACCTATGACTTTTGTCTCTACAGTACATGCAATACGTTATGTTGGGGCAGAACCGGTATTTGCGGATATAGAACAGGACACCATGAATATCGATGTCCATGATATTCAGAGAAAAATAACTGAAAAAACCAAAGCCATCATAGTTGTCCATATGGCAGGTCATCCTTGTGATATGGATAAGATTAATGAATTGGCCGGTTATGATGGATTATACGTAATAGAAGATGCCGCCCATGCCTGTGGAGCCAGATATAAAGGGAAAAAAATCGGAAGTGGAAACAATCTTACCTGCTTCAGCTTTCATGCAGTAAAAAATTTAACTTGTGGCGAAGGCGGCGCAATTACATGTAATAATGAATGGTACAACAGGTATTTTAGAGAAAAGAGATGGCTTGGTATATCTAAAGATACATGGTTCCGGACTTCAAGAGAGCACATATATGCATGGCAATACTGGATAGATAAAATAGGATACAAATACCATATGAATGATATCAATGCTGCTATAGGACTGGTGCAGCTTGCAAAATTGGAAATACTAAATCAGAAACGTAAATACATTGCTCAAAAATATTCTGAATCCTTAAAAGATCTAAAATGGCTTGAACTACCGCATGAAAAACCATATGCAGAAAGCAGCTGGCATTTATATCAGGTAAAACTGCCGGACCAAAGTGCAAGAGATGGTTTGATACAACATCTAAAACAGCATGATATTTCACCGGGCGTACACTATCTTCCAATACATCTTCAACCTTGCTACAGAAATATAAAGGCTAGCGTGCCTATTGCCAATGATATTTGGAAAAGAATCCTGACCTTGCCTTTATATCCTGATATGACTGATAATGATATTGATAAAGTAGTTAACGTAATAAGCAAATATAAAATTTAATGGAAGGAGTGATAGCTGTGACGCCACCATTGGTATGTTTCGTTACTTTTAATAGGGCAGGATTAATCGCACGTAACCTGGCAGCTCTTCTTAATACAACCGAAGATTTTGAATTGTATATTATTGATAACAATTCTCAGGACGATACATGGAAATTTATAGAAAGCCTAAAGGATGACAGAATTAAGTGCAAAAAGAGATTTGATTTAAACCGCGGTGTGGTATATGCCATCAATTATGCATTAAGTAAAAGAAAAAAGGACCAATATTTTATTCATATAGATTGTGATGTGTATATAAAAACAAAAGATTGGATTACTCAATTTATGAAGGTGATGAATACATTTCCAGAGATAGGATTATTAGGAGTAGCGAGAGACACGTTGTTTCAAGAAAAAAATATATCACCTAAGATTGTAACAAAAGATGGTATTAGCTATTACCAATATCATTCAGTAATAGGATCTTGTATATGTCTTCGTCCGGAATTGTTTGATTATATTGGATACTTCAACGAAGAAACCTGTTGGGCTGATGTTGATACATCTTTGCGTATCAATAGATTTACTCCATATAAAACAGGGTTTATTCAAAGTATTGAGATAGAGCAAACGCAATATGTACGTTGCGAACAATGCATGCTAAAAAAACAGTGCACTGTTTTAAAGAAGTCGATGACTTGCCTGGATATTCATAAGAGTAGGCACAAACATGGAGAGTTTGCAAAAAAATTTCGGAACAAACTGTCGATTTACCTCAGCGAAGTAAATGCAGGTAAACGCACCGTATATTGTGCGTCCATACATGATCCTGATTCTATACGAAACCATGTTTATAATAAAGAATGGGCGGAAGAGAACTTTCAATTTTATATTGATTATGCTAACTAGGTGCGTTTATATAGAGAGTATAAGAGAGGTTCTGAATATGCAGGATAAAAATTTTATTATTTTATCAGATGAACATCCCAATATGCGATTAAGGAGTATTGAAGAAAAGGATTTAAATCATTTACGTAATTGGAAAAATCGAAATAGAGATTCATTTTTTTATAAGAATGAGATAAGTGTAGATGAACAAAAAGAATGGTTTAAAAAGTATTTAGATAGAGATAAAGATTTCATGTTTATCATTGAAGAAGATATTGAAAATGTTTGCAAAAGCATTGGATGTATGGGATTTAGGGATGCAAAAAGCTATATAGACCTTTACAATATCATCCGCGGTGAAAAATACCATAAATCCTGTGCAAAAATAAGTGATGCGTTAAGAATAATGTGCAGTTATATTCAAACCAATTTCAATAAAATAATTGGCTGCAAAGTATTAAAGGATAATCCGGCAGTAACATGGTATATAAAAAATGGTTTTAGAATTGTTGAAAATCATGGAGAGTATGTTTATGCAGAATTAGATTTTGATAAGTTCAGACCTTGTCAAATTCAAGTTATCTTAGGATGTGAAAAAGAATGATATCGGTCTTTGGCTCTAAAGCAGGAAAAGAAGAAATTGAACAGGTGTCGGAGAGCATCAATAATCAATGGATGGGAATGGGACCAAAAGTAAAAGAATTCGAAGAAAAATTTTCAAAAAGACTAGGGCTTAGGAATTTTTTAATGGTTGATAGCGGTTCAAATGGTCTTTATTTAGCTGTAAAATTATTAGATTTACCGATGGGCTCGGAAATTATTGTACCTTCTTTTACCTGGGTCTCCTGTGCACAAGCCGTAATATTGGCAGGGCATAAACCTGTTTTTTGCGATGTTGACATAAATAGTTATAATATTACAGAAAAAACGGTTGCAAATAGTATAACTGATAAAACTAAAGCAATCATGGTTGTACATTACGCGGGGTTACCGGTGGAAATGGATTCAATTAAGCAGTTTGGTCTTCCCATAATAGAAGATGCAGCTCATGCAGTGGATTCCTATTATAAGGGAAAAGCTTGTGGAAGTATTGGAGATGTCGGCGTTTACAGTTTTGATGCAATTAAGAACCTGGCAGTCGGAGAAGGTGGAGGTGTTACTGCCCAAAAATCTGAATTAATAGAGAGAGCAAGAGTATTAAGATATTGCGGTATTGGCAAGTCAGGTTTTGAAACGTCTACACAGGGTAAAAAAAGATGGTGGGAATATGATATAAAAGAAGTATTTATTAAAATGAATCCATCGGATATATTGGCGGGGATAGGGCTGGCTCAGTTGGAAAAGTTGGATGCATTACAGGCTTATCGAAAGAAGATTTGGGATATATACCAAAATGCGTTTAAAGACTGTGACTGGATAAAAACTCCTTGTGAAGCCAATGATGGAGATAAACATTCATATTTCACATATTGTATCAGGATAAGGAAGAAGAGAGATGAATTAGCAAAATATTTGTTTGAAAAAGGAATATATACCACCGTACGCTATCATCCGCTGCATATGAATAAAATTTACCATAGTAATGTAAAATTGCCAAATTGCGAAATACTAAATGAAGAAGCATTAAATATTCCTTTACACCCCAACCTAAGTGAAAGTGATGTTGAAAAAATTGTAGATGAAATAAAATCGTTCAAAAAATATTTGTAGGAGTAATTACTCAAAATGTTGGGTAAATTAACTTTGTATGAATTATTAATTGATTTGCACATAAGAAATCTCCTTTGTAATGTAATTACATTATAAAGGAGATTTCTTCAGAACTGGTCAGGAATGCGAAAATGTATAATAAAATTATTTTTTTGACAAATGGTATAGTTCTTCCAACTTATTTAAATATTTTTCATGTGTTTCCTTTTCAGAAAAATTTTTAGCTCTTGCCAGCATTTTTTTTCTATAAAACTCCTGGTTGTGAAGAGTTTCTAAAATTTTTTTACATAAATCATGTATATCCACAGTCGGAAATGAATTGATGCTTTGGCTGCAATTGGCAAGTAAAGCAGCATCTTCTACCAGTTCAGGAAGACTGCCAGAATTTAATCCTACCAGAGGGGTTCCGGTATGCATTGCTTCAATTACCAGGTTGGGACACGCTTCATGTGCTTTGAAACTCAATAGGAGATCCGCCGTTCTTAAATATTCAGGCATTAAATCACGAGGGACGGGGGTACTGAGATCTAATTTTGTGATATTGGGCAGATTGGCATTCCGTATCAGTTTTTCATCATTAGGGAATGCTTTTCCTAATATCCAGAATTCAATATTTTTTTTTGATTTAAATAACTTTGCAACATTGATTAAGGCTTGAAGGGACTTGGCTGAAGTATACTGCGTGCCCCAATAAGCTATGGATAGTATGACCTTCTTATTTTTTGGCTTATATAGCGTTTTGCCGTCAGGTGTAAAAACAGATGCATCAACACTATTGTAAATAATATCACCGTCCGGTTCATTGCCGTTATATATGCTTCTAAGTAATACTGTTTTTGAAAATATGCTTTGATATACAATGCTGTCAGCAAAAGAGATTATTTTTTTGAAATAATCGTTGCGGCTTTTGACGAGCTCTGGGCTGGGATAATTATAAGGTAAAAATATTGCGCCTATCCTTTGCAATATTTTGATTTTTTTATTTTTAAGAGCTTCCAGTTCTTCAATTTTTGACATGGCTGCAACTGAGCAAAACACATCGACATCAGGATCATAGCCGAAGCTAATATCATGTCCTTTGGAGAGACAATAATTACTGAAACTTTTTATCCAGCTCCTGGCACCACCAGGGCCATTATAATCTTGTGAAAATCCGATTTTCATACCGTATGACACCCTCTCAAAAAGTAATAAAACTTGCTTGAACTATAATATATATATGATTAATTTTGATAAAGTGGAACGCTTAACAGGGGCATTTGAATATTATAATAAGGTAGAATTGAAGATTTTTTTGTTATACGGGGAGTGATAAGCATGAAAATATATTTTTTCCTTTCAACGGATGAAAACTCTACAACATCATATTCTAATGATTTATTAGCTTCCAGTTTGGGTAATCAGGGTTATAAAGTAGAAATTGTAAGAGATATACGGGAAAAATTCAAAATTTTAAATAAGCCTGATTGCGAAGTAATAATTTTCCAAAAAACCATACAGTGTGCTGCACATACGAGCAAGGCTATCAGGCATCTGAAGGGAAAGGTTTATCTGGTCCATATTGATGACGACTTTTTAGATATGCAAAACAAAGAGCATATAGAAACCTTAAATATTTCTGACCTCATAATTGTAGGAACACAAAAACATAAAACAGCACTGAGAGATTATACTACCACTCCTGTAGAAGCTATTACAGGGATATTGGATCTTGAAAACTATGAATATGTTCCTGTTGATAAGAAATCCAACAATCCACTAATCATCAGCTGGCAGCAATCATGTGCGGATGCCTATGTAAAAGATCTTTTAATGGTTGCAAAGCCACTCTGTGCACTGAATAAAGAATATGGAATCCAACTACACTTATACGGATGGCATATGGGAAAGGATTATCCCGACCATAGTGGCAAAGTGAGAGAGGCAATGCCTTTTGCAAAATTTATTGAATACCAGCCAATGAAACAATATTTAGCTAATATTGTACCGCAGATAGCGAAATCGGATATCTTTGTTATGCCTTATATAGATCATCCGAATAGATGGGGAAAAAGCGGCTTCGGATTAAAAAGGATGATGCTTTTGGGACTTCCTGTAGTAGCGTCGGATACACAACATCATGCAACACTGATTGAAAATGGTGTGAATGGTTTTCTGGCTTCAACAGATGAACAATGGTATTTGGCACTGAAAAGCTTAATAAATGACAGGGATTTGAGAGAGAAATTATCCATGAATGCTCGAAAATTAATAGAAAAAAAATATAATAATGAAATTACATCTCAGGAATTTTTACAAGTACTAAAAAAATATATTCCATTCTTCTAGATGCAAAAGCCTCAAAATTTAAGTAAAAAAAGGTGGATGAAGCATGTGGAAAATTGAAGGTAAAAATACAAAAAAAATAATGATAACTGGTTCAAGTGGTCAATTAGGAAGTGCATTAAAGTTTCTCAACAATAACTATTTATTAGCACCTTTGGACAAAAGTCAGTTGGATGTAGTGAATAAAGAAAAAGTTTTCCGGACGGTAAAACAGATAAAACCTGATTATATTATTCATACAGCAGCCTATACAAAAGTGGATGAAAGTGAAATATATATTAAGAAAGCTATTCAGGTAAATTGTATAGGGACGGAAAATATTGCTTTGGCTTGCAAAAAGTTCAATGCGGTTATGGTTTATATCAGTACTGATTACATTTTTGATGGAAAAAAGGGGATGCCGTATACGGAGCAGGATATGCCTTCGCCTGTTAACATTTATGGATATACAAAATTTATAGGTGAGCAAATAGTAAGAAGTGTGTTAAATAAATATATTGTCGTCAGAAGTTCATGGCTGTACGGTGGTCAGGGAAAAAGCTTTGTAAATACAATCCTGGAGTTGGCAAAAAAGAATTCAGAAATAAGAGTGGTAGATGACCAAATAGGTTGTCCCACGTATGTTATGGATTTGGCGGAGGCAATATTTCAACTCATTAAGGCAGAAGTCTATGGGGTATACCATGCTTCAAACAGCGGTTATTGTTCCTGGTACCAATTTGCGCGTGAAATACTGAAATGTACCGGAAATAAAGATACCTTGTTAATTCCTGTTACTTCAAAAGAACTGAACAGGTTAGCCAGACGGCCGGCCAATTCCTCTTTGATAAATACCAAAGGTGTCTATCAACTTAGAGAATGGAAAGATGCATTATACGAATATATACAAAGACACACTGCTGTTAATGAGAATATTATGTTTAATATATAAAAATCCAAAACAAATACTTTAGGAGGTAAAAATGAAATGTATTTTTAATAGAAGTGAAAAATCAGAAGTAGAAGCAAGTATTATTATATGTGTTTGGAATAATCTTGCATTTACTATGAAATGTCTGGAAAGTGTTGTAAAATATACTGCTGTCGACTATGAAATAATCCTGATTGATAATCATTCTGAGGAACCAGTGATACAAACTGCGTTGGATTTTTTTAATAAAAATAATGTTGAATATACTATCGTACTCAATAAAGAGAACAAAGGTTTTATAAAAGGAACCAACCAGGGTATTAAGCTGGCACGGGGACAGTTTATTGTATTTCTGAATAATGACGTAGAAGTAACACACGGTTGGTTAACCAAAATGATAAATATTTTTAATAAAGACAAAAGAATAGGTATTATTGGATGTCTTGCTTCCCCTTCCAATATAGGATGGCAGCCTGTCAATCATCTTAAGGGCAAGGTATCATGGTTGCAGGATTTGCCTGATTGGGAAGGGAAATCGGTAGATGAATATGCAAAAATAATTGAAAATACATATTCTGGTAAATATAAAATAGTGGGAATGGTTGCCTTTTTTTGTGCGGTAGTAAAAAGGGATGCAATTAATCATATTGGCTTATTGGATGAAGACTATGGTATAGGATTTATGGATGATACAGATTATTGTGAAAGGGCAAGATTGAGAGGATACAAGATTGCATTAGCACTTGATACCTATGTATATCACTATCATAGGGCAACTTTTAATAAATTAGATATTAATTGCAAAAAATTGTTAGATAATAATTTGAGAAAGTTTCAGAATAAGTTTGGGAAGCCGTATTAATAAACAAACTTATAAAAATTCTTCTATGCGGCATGGGGACGGTTCGTCTGTCGCATGCGGTTTTCATGAGACTGAGGAACCGTCCCCATGTCGACCTTTAGTGTGTTCTATATATAGAGAGAAAAATAGATAAATAAGAAAGAAGGGGTCAAATTGCCATTTTATCTTGTGACAGGCGGTGCTGGATTTATAGGCTCTAATATAGTAAAAGAACTAGTAAGAAGAAATGATAGGATCAGAATTATCGATAACCTTTCAACAGGAAAGTTGGAAAATATAGAGGATTACCTGAAAAATATAGAATTTATAAAAGAAGATATAAGAGATTTTTCTGCATGCCAAAAAGCTGTCAGAGGAGTGAATTATGTTTTACATCAAGCAGCGCTGCCTTCAGTAAAAAGGTCAATAGATGACATTCTATCATCAAATTCTACTAATATTGACGGAACTCTAAATATACTGGAAGCAGCAAAACGGGAGGGTGTAAAAAAAGTTGTATTTGCCTCATCTTCGTCTGTATACGGGAATACAGACACCTTACCCAAGACAGAAAGTATGGCGGCAAATCCTTTATCGCCTTATGCAGTGGAGAAATATACCGGAGAACAATACTGTAAAATTTTTCATGAGATTTATGGATTAAGGACGGTGTGTTTACGATATTTTAATGTATTTGGCCCTGGACAGGACCCGGCATCTGAATATTCTGCAGTCATTCCTAAGTTTATTTATTCAATGCTCAAAAAGCAGCCTCCTGTCATTTATGGTGATGGTTATCAGTCAAGGGATTTTACTTATGTAGAAAATGTTGTTGAAGCTAACCTGTTGGCATGCCACTCTCAAAAAGTCGGCAGAGGGGAAGTGATTAATATAGGTGGTGGCAATAGAACTACATTGAATCAGTTAGTAAGTTATTTAAGCGAAATTATAGGTTACGATGGGTCGGTGCTATATGAGAAAGCGAGAAAAGGGGACGTATTGCATTCACTGGCTGATATTACCAGTGCGCAATCACTGCTGAATTACAACGTAAAGGTAAAAATGAAAGAAGGATTAAATAGAACGGTAGAATGGTTCAGAGGGAAGAGGTTATGAAAATTTTATTTGTCAATTCAGGACGCCCACGTGCATTTGTTAGTATACAATCAAGTATTATAGATACGCTGATAACAAAATTTAAGTGCAAAGTTCGCAGCATTTCACCACAGCAGTTTATGACCGGAAATATTGAAGATGCCTTTTTACCAGATATTATACTTGTATTCTACGGAATATTTGTACAACCGAAAAAAATACTGGATGTTATGAGAAAGGGGTTTAAAACTGTACTGTGGGCTACGGAAGATCCCTACCAGTTTGATATATACTATGACAAAACCAGAATGGCTTATGATTATGTATTTACCAATGATTTAGCGACAATACCTTACTATAACAGGGAGAATATTTATTATCTTCCTGCCTGTACCGATGAAAAGATATACAAGCCCCAGCAGGTTAATTTAAAATATAAAAGCGACATTTGCATTATTGGACAGGGATTTCCACGAAGAATCAGAATATTAAATAGCCTGGAACCATTGCTTCTTAAGTACAAAGCAAAAATAATCGGCCAATGGGATATTTGGAATGAAAAACTCTCACCAGCTCTAAAAAAACTTGTAACAAATTACATAACTGATCCCTGCGAAGTGGCACGATATTATAATGGTGCAAAGATAAATATCAATATACATAGAGAATGGGAAGACCAGGCAATTCCTTATAACCAAAACAGCCGGAATATAAAAGCGGCAAGTTTAAATTCCAGAACTTTTGACATCAGTGCATGTGCTGCTTTTCAAATTGTTGATAATAGCAGGGAAGAGGTTTCTGATTTTTTTAAACCGGATAAACAAATCGTGACATTTGATATTGACAACTGCAGTGACCTTGTAAATAAGATTTTATTTTATCTTCACAACAAAAAGTTAAGAGATGAAATAAGGCATAATGCTTATAAACAAACAGTCCAAAATTACACATATAGAAATATAATCAGGTATATGTTAGATATAATTAATCGCTAGCCAAATGGTCTGAATATTGTAGTCAGATTATCTGGCTAGCTTTATAATGAACCAACTTTAAAGCTAAATATTTAATTTTAAAGTTGATTCATTTCATCGATAACTACATTAATTTATTTATAATTTTGATATTGGTTATCGATATAATTTACTTAAAAAAGTTAAAGACTTTTTTTAACATTCCATCATTTTTTGATGTTTCAACGGATTCTGTTATTGCATTTTTTTCAAGCGTTTTTGCTATAAGTTCCGTAAGCAATACATTTTGCGTTTTAATTTCTTCGAGGATTTTTATTACATCCTGGTTATCCAATTGTTCTTTAACTTCTTTTAATATTTTTACAATTTTTTGATTATCTAATTTAATCTCATCAAATTTTTCGGATACTTTAGAGGGTAATTGCTCGTTTAGTGTTTGAATGGCAGCAACCTGTTTTTCCTTTTCATTTACTGTAACCAATTCTTGGACTAAATTCTGAGGGGAATATTCATTAGCTAAAAACTCTTCAGGATCTAATTCTGATGCTTCTGTAGGTATGTTTTCATAAAAATCACAAGAGTAACTTTTAGGAAGTATTAAATCAATAAAGTCGTCTACAACCCCATATAATAAACGTCCACTAAAGCTCTGTTTTTCTATTTCATAATTATTGATAAACTCAACAAGTATGGGAGAGGAACTGCCGGCATGTTGGATGGATGAGACAGAACTGCAGGATAGGCCTGATGAGTCTATTTCACATCCTGAAAATTCGCCCTGGTTTCTCCACATTACCCATATTTTTTGTTCTATCTCAAATATTACAGGCTGCAAATATGGATGGTTGGACATATGTACTGAAATAATTCTATCATAATGCTTATTATTTAATACTTTAGTATTAAGTTTTTTATATAGCATTTTAAAGTTAGTACTGGTTGAAGTTGACCATACCAGATGAAGATTATTGCGTGTGTCACAGAAAATATAGTAGAATCCTACAGCTTCAGGGGAATTTATAGTTTTTTCAGGTGTGCTCCATAGAGAAAACTGCATGTGAAACTTTCTATAAAATATTTGAGTACCTCTGTTACTGGAGTTTTTATAAACCACATGAATATTATTTTGAGTATCAAGTGCTAAACAATAAGGTGGGAATTCCTTATCGCATATAGTCATACCAATATTTATATTGTTCCATTTAGACCCGTCCCAGGATTTAAAATAGATTGTCCATAGATTCACATTCATCAGATTACTGGCTGCATATATGATGTATATTTTTTTATTGGTGACATGAATAAATAAAGATTTTACAATGTTTGAACGCAAGTCAAAGCGTGAAAATACTTTGCTGTTCCACATATTTTCTTTATTAACGAAATATTTAAGTTCCCCGCTTTCAGTAAGGCATAAGATATGAATGGTATCTTCTTCATCGATATTTACATAGAACTCAAGAATTTTTTCTTCAATTACACTTATTTCAAAAGGGTCTACCTTTTGGTTGTTGTGTAAAGAGTAGAGCTTATAGCAAATCCCTCCTGTTTTCGAAAAATAAAAGTTGTAGATAATGCCGTTGCTTTTTTTTATAAGAAACATTTTTTGCTGCATGATGATCACCACACTCCCCACTGTCCGCTCCGCACTATTTTCATATTATATGTATATGCTTTTTTTTTATGGACTTTCCTTAAATATCAAATAAAAATAAATTACAGCTGGTAGTAACAGTTTTTTCTTTTCAACATATATTGATATCAGAGGTGGAACACAGGGATATATAGAAGTTGGAAGGTACAACTGAAGTAGCGCGACACTTAAGAAATTTTAAATTATATGTAACACTTTATCAGTATGGTGTATATACTGAACTGTGGGATTATCAATTAATAATCAATATTTTTAAGGAGGTTTAAGGCATGGCTAACGGTTTTGATGGATTATACGAAAGAAATTTTGAATGCATACTTGTGGATAAGGTTTTTGATAGCTGCCTAAAGAAAGTTTGCTTCGATGATATAAAAGTACAACTGCCAGATGGAATAGACCCTAATTTTTGCGACATCGAAGTGCGTTTTGAAAACGGAGTAATAGTACCAGGTTCTCTAAAAGTTCTAGACAGTTCTGTACTTCCGGAAGGTTGCAAAAGAATAAAGGCGACTGTAGTAACAAACTACATAGTTGTAGCTACCTGCAATGGTAAATGTTTTGAAATCCCTGGAACACTTCCAGAAATACCTCTTGATATAGTAATGTACCATCCAGATACAAGGTCTGAATTTAAATTTAATATTATTGTTGAAACAAGGGGAGAGGTATTAGACCAAATAGTAGAATGTGAGTGTAATGATGGATGCATATTAACGCTTGCAATAGGAGTATTTGTCATTCCTAAGGTAATAGGAAGGGTGCAGCTGAAGCTTGACCAAGTATTTCCATATTGTGTTCCACCAAGAGAATGTAAAGACTTTTCAGATGTCAGTGCATGTGATGATTTCGATTCCGCTGCATTTCCTGATGATTTTTACCCGGCACAATCCCAGTATATATACCCTTGTGGACAATAAGCTAAGCTCAACAAAAATATCGGTGATGGTACCATCACCGATATTTTTTACCTTAATTTTGAGAGGGGCTGATAAAAATGATATATCTGGACAATGCTGCTACGTCGTGGCCAAAACCTCATGCAGTTTATAATGAAGTATTGAATTGTATGAGAAAATACTGCGCTAATCCCGGAAGAAGCGGTCATAAAATGTCTATACAAGCAAGCGAAAAGATCTATGAATGCAGGGAAAATATTTGTAAAATATTTGGTATAGCTAATCCTCTTTGTGTTTCATTCACCAGCAATACTACCGAAGCTTTAAACATGGGTATAAAAGGGCTATTAAAGCCAGGCGATCATGCCATTATAACCAGTATGGAGCATAATTCTGTGTTGCGTCCCTTAAAGAAACTTGAGACTTCGGGAGTTAAATTATCCATTGCTAAAGCAGATATAAATGGAAGAGTAAATCCAAAAGACATTTTAAAGTATATCAACAAAAAAACAAAATTAATTATTACCACTCATGCATCTAACGTATGCGGGACAATAAATCCGATAAAAGAGATCGGGATTGTTGCTAAGGAGAATAAGCTGATCCATATGGTTGATGCTGCTCAGACAGCAGGAGTATACCCTATTGATGTGAAAGAAATGAATATTGATATTCTTGCTTTTCCTGGACATAAAGGGTTATTAGGGCCACAAGGCACCGGTGGGCTGTACGTCAGAGAGGGTATTGAGTTGGATACCCTCAAAGAGGGCGGGACGGGAAGTGTATCTGAAAGCCCCTATCAGCCGGAATTTATTCCCGACAGATATGAAAGCGGCACACTTAATACACCAGGGATTGCTGGCCTGAATGAGGGAGTAAAGTATATCCTAAACACTGGACTTAATGAAATTATGAGACATGAAAGAGAACTTACCAAGCACATGCTGGAAGGACTGCACAGTATTAGTAAAGTAGAAATATACGGGACCACACAACTGGAGCAGCGGGTGGGAGTTGTTTCAATCAATATAAAGGGAAAAGATTGTATAGATGTATGTACAGAACTTGATGAAAAATTTGATGTAGCTACAAGAGGTGGCCTGCACTGTGCTTATCTGGCGCATCAAACAATAGGGACTTTGGAGAGTGGAACAGTACGACTGAGTATTGGCTGTTTTAATACAAAACAGGATATAGATAAAGTTTTAAAGGCAATTAATGAGATAGCGAAATAGTTCACAGTTCACAGTTAACAGTTCACAGATGTTACATATGTTTTATATAATTTGCTGTATATTCAATTACCACGAACTGTGAACCGTGAACTGTGAACCGTGGACCATGAACCATGAACTACTTAAAAGGACTTATTTTCTGAATAACAGGCAAAACATTAGGAAATTCATCTTTTTTAATATCCTTTAAAATATTAACTGCTTTTGCGATTATATCTGCACCGTTGGTAGGGACTTTTGCATATGCTGCATGATATGCGTCTGTAATAGATAGGCATTGGTTTATGCAGCTTTTTAAATCTAAAGCAGTTATTTTTTTCATAGTGGGCAGATTTCCTGAAAGTAATTGGTCCAGCAGCTTGATTTTTAGATTTCTTTCTGCAAAATCACCGGGAAGAAATAGCAGGGGTTTTTTAGTAACAATGCAGTCTTGAAGTATTCCCATGCCGGGTTTGGATACTACCAGTTCACTTGCATTTACCAGATCAATACCGTTGTTAAATAGCGGGGCCTTGATAATGCCCGGATGAAAAGGAAAATGGTTGTTTTCCAGACTACTGGATATTACAATTCTGTATTCTGTCTTCAAATTGTTTACTGCGGTATAGAAATTGTGCAAATCTTTATAAACATTTTCCATCACCGCAGAGCCGGCATGAACCAAGATGAATTTATCGTTGGGAGATAGCCCCAAAATCCTATTAACCGTTGCTTTATCCATTGAAACTTGCCTTGATATAATTGGAATAGGTATATACATACATTTTATATTTGGTTTGTCTAAAGGTTGCTCAAGGTTTATATGAAAAAAAATGTCATGCCTGGAAGCTGTATCGAGGACAAGCTTTTTAAAAGATGCTATTTTGGGATTGTCATTATTTAAGGGAGTTATATCTCCATGATAGAGGCAGCTGGTAATGATTTCATCAGAAAATAATTTTTTTATGCTATTTATATTTGTAATGAAATCATTGATGAGTATGGAAGTAGTTTTAAACGTTTGTATTGTTTTTTTATCCTTTGTTTTTATTGCATTTTTAACTTTGCCGGCTCTTTTGTTAACCAGTGAGTGATAGTGGTATAGGTTATAAACATTACAGTTATATTTAGATAGGTTTGTACTAATAAATTTTTGCATGCTCCCGCCTACCAGACATGAAACGGGTTCATCAGTATATCGCCTTAAATTTTCTACCATGGCTATAAATCTTACAGAGTGGCCGAAGCCGGAGTTTAGAATACTGGTTATCATAAAAACACCTGCTTTCAATTCAGCCGAACATGGGAACGGGTATGATTTGATATAATTATTCTTAATATATGAATCAAGGTTTGTACAAAATTACACTGCAAAATCATGTGCACGCTTAACATAAAATATATTATTATAAGTAACGTTTTTATAATCCACAACATATATTGAATTAGATAAGTGAGAACATGAATTGTATAAAGGGGATGCGTCTGTTATGGAACTTTTAAAACGGATTAAAGATAAAAACGTGTCTGTAGCTGTTATAGGTATGGGATATGTAGGGTTACCCCTTATGCTGAGAATGGCAGAAAGCGGCTTTAAGGTTACGGGAATTGATTTAGATATTAATAAGGTAAATGCTATCAACAGTGGAAATTCATATATAGAGTACATCACGCATGAACAAATAAAATACTTGGTTGACAGTTGTCGGTTATCTGCCCAGAGTAATGATGACAGCCTTGAAAAATTTGATGTGCTCATTATATGTGTACCAACACCTATTGATATTAACAAAGAACCGGATTTAAAATATATAAATTCTGCTGTAGAGATGGTTGCCGGTCATTTGAGAAATGGACAAATCATCATTCTGGAAAGCACTACTTTTCCGGGGACAACCGGAGAAATTGTGCTTCCTGTATTAAGCCGGACGGGTATGAGAGTAGGAAAAGATTTTTTTCTGGGATTTTCTCCTGAAAGAGTAGATCCTGGGAATAAGAGGTATGGAATAAAAAATACACCTAAAATTGTTAGTGGCGTCACTGAGGACTGTACCGACCTGATATATACTTTTTATAGTCAGTTTATTGATAATGTCTACAGGGTTTCTTGTACTAAAACAGCAGAGATGGTAAAGATATTGGAAAATACTTTTAGGAGCGTCAATATTGCTTTAGTCAATCAATTATCACTTTTGTGCCACAAAATGGAAATTGATATATGGGAAGTTATTGAGGCAGCTTCTACAAAGCCTTTTGGGTTTATGCCGTTTTATCCGGGACCAGGGGTAGGAGGACACTGCATACCTGTTGACCCCCTATACTTGTCGTGGAAAGCAAAGGAATATGATTTTTTACTATCACTTGTAGAGATAGCTGACAACATAAATAGCAATATGCCGTATGTTGTCATAGATAGAATAGAAGATATTTTAAATAATGTTAATAAACCATTAAGTTACTCAAAGATTATGCTATTAGGAGTTTCGTACAAGCAAGATATAGGGGATACTAGGGAGTCACCTGCATTAAAAATCATAAAACTCTTACAGCAAAAAAATTGTCAGGTAATATATCATGATCCATATATAGGTGAAGTGGATATAGACAACCATAAATATTTTTCACAACAACTGAGTGGACAGCTATTAAGCAGTTGTGACTGTACAGTTTTATTGACACCGCACAGCAACTATGATTATGAATGGATCGTAAAAAATTCTAATATCTTCTTTGATACCAGAAATGCAACAAATCAATTAAAAAAGTATAAGAGTAAAATTATAAAGCTTTGAATTGTATATGCACAAAAGGTTACGAGCTTAAAAATGATTTGTTTATCACCCCCATCCGGGACATTTTGCACACCCATCTAAAGACCTTATGGTAAATGAAAACTATGGGTGTCAAGGGGACGGGGTTGTTGACACCCGTTTGACAACATGTTGTCAACAACCCCGTGGGTGTCAAGGGGACGGGGTTGTTGACACCCGTTTGACAACATGTTGTCAACAACCCCGTCCCCTTGACACCGACGTCCCCTTGACACCGACAAACAACCCGTCCCCTTGACACCGACACTTGACACCCGTAGGTTGGTAACATTTCTATGCTCTAAAAATACTATGTATAATATAAAGTCTAAACATGTATCTACTTTATATAGAAGGGAGTTGGTAAGATGAAGATAGTTATTGACCCGGGGCACGGGGGAAAAGATCCGGGTGCATTGGGGAGCTACAGCAAAGAGAAAGATATAAATTTAATTCTTTCGCTAAAACTCAAAGACAAACTCATTGCAAGTGGAATGGATATTGTTTGCACCAGAGAGGATGACCGGTATATTGACCTACAGCCAAGATGTGATATTGCAAATAAAAATCGGGCGGATTATTTCATTAGTATTCATTGCAACAGTTCGAAAGATAAAAGAGCTAGTGGGACAGAGACATTTTGTCTTGCCGGCGGCGGAAAGGCATACAAACTGGCTCAGGTGCTGCAGACCAAGATGATAGAGTTTAACAAAAATAAGGACCGGGGAGTAAAATTCGCTAATTTTTACGTATTACGGGAGACAAAAATGCCAGCAGTGCTGATTGAAGTTATGTTTATATCTAATCCTGAAGAAGAAGATAAATTAAACAACACACAGTGGCAGGACGCTTTTACTAATCAGTTGACAAAAGTAATGTGTGAATATTTCGGATTTAAACCTGTGTTTTCGAATAAAACTCCTATTATGGGAAAGGCAGAAGCTACAGCACAGCAGATGGATAAGTTTGTGAGAGGTGTTAACCCGGATGCTCCATATCTGGCAGAATTATTTTTAATAATTGGAGAACAGGAAGGTGTGAAGGGGGATATTGCTTTTGCGCAGGCTATTAAAGAAACCGGATATTTTAAATTTGGTGGAAGTATTGATAAAAATCAGAATAATTTTGCGGGATTAGGTGCTACAGATGAAAATAGTAAAGGTGCAGTCTTTGCAACTCCTGAAGAAGGAATTAGGGCACAGATACAACATTTAAAGGCTTATGCAACCACCGGTCCCTTAAAAACGAAGCAGGTAGACCCGCGCTTTCATCTGGTCCAACGTGGAAGTGCACCCTACTGGGAAGATTTAAACGGAAAATGGGCTGTACCCGGGCAAGGATATGGTGAAAGCATCGTAAAAATATGGAAAGATATTTTACAGACTAAAGTAGACGAAAAGCCGAAGCATTTTGCACAGGACGCCTTTGATGAATGGAAAGCAAAGGGTATAGTCCTGGAAGACCATGACCTGGACGTACCTGTTACATGGGGTGAATATATTATTACTCAACAGCGATTAAAAAATATGAAATAGGAGGGGTTCTTTATGATTGGTGAGTTACTAGCCGAGTTGCTAACGGTGTTGATACAAATTCTTATTCTTATTGTTGGGGGATATGCCATACAGTATATTAGAGCAAAGATAGGTGAACAGAATCTTAAAGTCTACTGCTCCCTTGCAAAGACTGTAGTTACGGCTATAGAACAGACGATTGGGGGAGGACATGGTGCGGATAAAAAACAAGAGGCGGTACAGGTATTAAAGAATTTCACCAAAGGAAAATTGACCGATGAACAAATTGATAAGATTATTGAGGCGGCAGTGTATGAAATGAACCAAATTTTAAAAATGAATGGACTTAAACAGTAAATATTAAAGTTCTAAGAAAGCTTAGGGTATTTAGTCTTAAATTTAATAATGGAGCAAAAAAGCAGTCACTGCTGTGGCTGCCTTTGCATTTATTATTATGTTCCAACAAAGGTTCAAGTTGATTCTTCCATATCCATTTTGGACTATAATGCTGTCTTGCCATAGTTTTTGAGTAAATTACTATGTATTCAAAATAAAAAAATTTACATAATGTGTAACACTATTAACTGTACTACATATTATATACTAGAAGCAACAGAAGGGAGGTGCAAAGTAATGGCGAACACAAATTCCTGTTCGGGTGACATTTTTGTAGCCAGCGTAATCAACCAGAAAGCTGTAAACCAAAATGCACAACAAATCTTGGTTGCTGTGGCTGCCCAGGTTATCAACCTTACTGAAGCTCAATTTGGTTTTTCTACCAATGATGATAGCGATACGGTAAACGTATGACTATCCTGTTGACACTCCACACGCCTGAAGGCGTGGGATTCGAGGTAACAAAAATGCCAGACATTTTTGTAGCTAGTGTAATCAATCAGAAAGTTGTAAACCAGAATGCTCAGCAAATCTTAGTCCTTATAGCAGCTCAGGTACTAAATATCCTGGAAGCTCAATTCGGATTTGCTACTAATCTCGACAATGATACTATAAAAGCATAAAAACGAGGAAAAAATGAGGAAGGAGTTGACTAAGTGTGAATAGCCTGGCTTATAAATATATAAACGGTGCTATGCCAAAGAAACCTTCAATTTTGTCAACAGGTTCAGGGGACATCTTTGTAGCCAGTGTGATTAATCAAAAGGCTGTAAACCAGAATGCACAACAGATCCTGGTTGCTATAGCTATTCAGGTTGTTAATATCATTGAAGCTCAGTTTGGATTCTCCACCAATGATGATAGTGATGTTGTAAACGTATAAAAATTTGTTTGAGAAAGGAGATGTTACAGTTGAAAATAGGATTCAGTAAAGAAGGTTTAACCCTTAACTCAAAAAAGTTTAATCCTTTGAATTTTTCTGTCAATGGCTATGGCATAGAAGCAGAGGAAATAGACAATAAAGTAGATGCATTTGAATTGTTATCAAAGCTTGCTTCTGTCAGAATGGCAGATACAGAAGCTACTACAATGGATAAAATTAAAATATTACAGTCTATGGTAGAAAAATAAGCTGACTTATTAAGTATAGAGGAGGGAACGACATGCCGGATATTTTTGTAGCTAGCTGTATCAATCAGAAAGTTGTAAACCAGAATGCTCAGCAAATCTTAGTCCTTATAGCAGCTCAGGTACTGAACATTTTAGAAGCTCAATTCGGATTTGCTACTAACCTTGATAATGATAATATTTGCGCATAAAAGAAAAATATAATAAAAAGGACTCTTCTCGCAGCTCTTTCTACGAGGAGGGTCTTTTTTATTATGTATGATGCGAACCTTTTAAGTTTGATATGCATAGTATGTTTTAGAAAGAAATGTGTCAAATATATAGGGGAGGTTTCATGGATGCCGAAACAGGCTGCTGGCAAATTACCAGAATCAAAAAAATCAAATGATATATATATGCAAGCAGATATTATTGATCAGGTCAATACAAACCAACAATCTAATATGACTCTTTCAGCATATTCTGTCATAACACAATCCGATTCTGCAGTTAAAATCAATAGTGCCGGAGGTAATGAAGCTACAGGTGAGAGTTAGGAGTTATACAGACAAAAGGAGGTAAAGAGAAGCCGTGAATAATAACGCTAAAAGTGACAACTGGATTACAATAACAAGCACGAGGAAACGAAAAGATATACCTTCAGAAATTAAAATCGATAAAAACGGAAATGTTTTTATCGATGGTGAACTCTATGACGAAAATAAGACGAAATATAAAAATTTAAGCGTAAGTGTTGAGAAATATAACAAATTAAATACCGGAGAAGAGACCAGGAAAATGATAGAGCAGCAGAAAAAAGCAAGTAAGGGAGAAACTGCAGTCATTACAGATATACAAGAGCCCAATAAGACAGAAAGGACTACGGTTAAATATTAGAGTAGCGGGTTGGGAGCGGTGAAGAAAAGTTTAAATGCAGAACTAAGATCCTTGACCTGTGTAGATTTGGTTTATACAGGTTAACTTGAGAGTAAGGAGATGAGACTATGTCGGAAGAAAGTCAAAGGCAAGCTGATGATATAAAAGTTGAAAACGGTATTGAACCAAACAAGAAGAAAGATAAAAAATATAAAATTGATCCAACAGAGGTAACGATAGGAGATTTTAATATTAAGATGAATAAAGATATTGGAAATATCGACCCGTTGAAATTGTTAATGAAAATGCATCAATTGCGTATTGATAAAACTTTGACAAACGAAGAAAAAGCGGAAAAATTAAAACAAATGTTAAACGAACAGACTTAAAATACAATGGTGTGAGGTGATAAATTTTGGACCAAAAAAAATTATCGACCATACTTAACTCTTCAAATCAAGCGAACGTTCACAGTGCTAACCAGTCTGGCTTATCCCAGTTCAATTTTGTAGTTATACTGGGTTTAGAGCATTTAAGGAGAGACAATGGGCAAACAGATGAAATTCCGGTATCTATAAACATTACTAGATCTGGAGAACTTGAGATTAATGGTTTGGATAAAGATATTTTGAGTGATGAAAATAATATTCGCGTTTATTCAGATAAAAAAATGACTTGTAGTAAAGAAGAATGACATTTTCTTTACATCGTGCAAAGGAGGGAATAAGTTGTATGAAGTCATCTAAAGATTCAGAGGTGATTGAAAATAAATTCTATAACTTTTTGGTCAACCTTTCTAACCAGGCAAATTTAGCCGGAACTAATAATATATCACCAGTACAACTAAATTCAGTATTGGTGTTTATCTCACCATACGCTTTAGAAAATTTAAATTTTGAAGGTTTAGATATAGATTTAAGAGTTGATGAGAAAGGTTCCATATGGATAAATGACCACCCGTTTCAGGCAATAGAAATCAAACCGGGAGTCAAAGTATTAGGAATTTCAAGGCGGTAAGGAAGTGAT
Source organism: Petroclostridium xylanilyticum (assembly GCF_002252565.1). NCBI lineage: Bacteria > Bacillati > Bacillota > Clostridia > Eubacteriales > Oscillospiraceae > Petroclostridium > Petroclostridium xylanilyticum. The sequence goes on along the minus strand of NZ_NPML01000012.1, from coordinate 85,619 downwards.
AAATTTGAAGTGTGCCATTTGTAATCAGACAGAGGTTATAAAAATAAATGAACCGATGAGAGTCAGGTTTGAATGTAAGAATGGACATAAATGGTTTGAAAATTATATTGATAACGGAGGCACCCATAAAAGGCCAAAATCCTATGAAGTCAAACTAGAGGATGTTTTATTTCCTAGTGAGAAAGTAATCTATGAAAAAATGCTAAAAGAATTGGAAGCAAATAAAGAATTTTATGCTACAGCCGACCCGTTAGAAAAAACAAAGTCTCTTATAAAGAAATGTAATATAAATGAAAGAGAGATGTATTCAATTATGAAGAAAATCACCAGCTACAATAAATAAGATTTTTACCATTTTATATAATACATATAAAGAAAGGAAGTTTATAAATTATGAAAATGAATCGGATAAAGTGTAGTAATCTGCCGTACCGTCCATTACCGTATTTTAATAATAGTAGATCAGTCCAAACCAAACAAGATTATGAAACGCAAAAAAATGATGAGAAGCAGACCCAAAAACAAAAAATGGGTAGTACCCAAGGGGATAACGTCCAGAAAGAAAGCTATCAACCTGCTTCACAACCTTTGCAACTCCAGAAGGAGAGAGTGAATCGAATAAATTGCAAAAATTTACCGTACCGCCCATTACTGTACTTTAACAGTATAAGAAAAGTAAAAAGCAGCAATGACTTGATTACGGAAAAGGATAACCATCAGATTCAAGATGTTGAGTTGATTGAGGTACAGGATTATAATAGTGATGAAAAAACCTATGAATCCATCTACCAGTCTATTTCAGGACCTGATCCAATACATTTACAAAATAGTAATATAGAGAGCATGAAGGAAGATATGGAAGATGATATAGAAGAAAATATGGAAAATATCAAGGGAAATGTAGAGAAAAGTATAATAGAAGATTTGGAGAAGGCAGTAAAAGAGACATTATCTTATGATCAACCGGATGATGTACAGGACAAGGATACCAGCAGCAGCGATACTTCTGAAAAAATGACTGATTTTTATATGGATGAAGATTTGGAAAAAGGCATAGAAGAAGGTATAGAGGAAGATATAGAAGTTGGAGTATACAATACAGTTAAAAAACCGGATAGTCAACAACAAACGCCGGAATCGGACTTGGAGAATAAAACTGTTAATGATGTAACATGCGAACAACCTGTTACTGCTCAGCATCATGTATCCGACATTAATACCAATCGTACAAGCAGTATAAATGCTTTTGAAATGCTGGAAAAATTATACTCAATCCATCAAAAATTAATGGGTTAATATAGATAAACCTTCGACGTCAATGGGAGACGTCGAAGGTATCTTATTTTTTGCTTTCCTCTACCTTATGAATCAAATCTGTAAAACTCGTTTTATTGTTATTACGCTTGATAATGGTAATTTCTTTATTAATACGTTCTAGCTCTGTACGGATAATATTGTCTTGAATTTTTTCAATTTGTGCAATTCTCTCTAAGAGCTGTTGGAATTGCACTTTTAATTTTTCAATTTCAGTTCTGTATTGCTCGTCTATAATATTTTTTAAGTCTTCATCAATTCTAGAAAATTGACTTAATTCCAATAGTTTTTTCTTAGTCTGAGAAAGATCTTCTTGAAGCATATTGAGCATGATCTTTAATTTAGTACTTTCAATGCTATTATCAACCCCGGTATTTGACTGACTTGTTGAAGAACGCAAAAATGCTGCAGCTGGAGAAGCAGCAGGGACGGAAGGATTAGAAGAAGGAAACAGGAAGGAATTCTTATGTTTTTCTGCAAATTCTTCCACTTCATAACCCGACATTTTGAATTCAGGTTCAGGTTTGGCAGCCGGCAGTTGTTCAAGATAATTGGAAATTATATACAAATTTATATCGTTATTAGTGTTATAGCCGTAGCATTGGTCACAAATGATATTATCTTTATCCATAGAAGCAGGAATTCTAAATCCAAATAGTCCTATATTGCCGTATCTGCCCGCCATAAACTGTGAAGGTTTTCTCCATGTAATCCCATCATCGTCCGAGGAACTGCTTAGTACTTTAATATCCTGCTGCCATAATATCAAAAGCTGTTTATCAACTTTCATAATCACAGGAACAGCATCCTCATAGCAACGGTTATAGACTACTACTTCCTTATCCCACAAAGCTTTGTTATAACTGTTGGAAGGCTTGCGTTTGTAAATGATATCATAATTTTTTCCTGATTTTTTTAAATACGTAAGGTGAATGTTGTCCTGGTGATCTATGATAATATAGGGTAATACTGCATCATAATTTTCCAGATCAATAGAGATAAAATCACTCCATGTTTTTTTAGACCACATATACACCCTGTAGCCAATTTTGTTGGAATCAGTATTATCTTGATAATATATATGTATATTGCCTGAGTTTTCTGCTGAAACGGAAAAAGGCCTGGCTGATGTAACTATATAGTCGATAACATTAGGAGAGACGTTGTTATTATCTAGTATATGGTGTACGAGCAGATTTTTATCTTTGTATTGGATGACATAAAAAAGGTTAATCCAACCATTTACGAACAACATCTTAAAGTACTTAGGGTATGCTTTATTGTTTTTACTTTGCAGGATAACATACTTGTGCCATTGCTGCCCATTATACATAAGGTAGATGATACTTCCAAGCTTATCCTGGCAAATTAAATGTATGTTATCTCTAGGATCTATAATAATATCAAAATCTCCCTGTCCATCCTTGAGCAGGATCTCATAATCACTCCATTCATTTTCCAGTTTCTTTTTAAAGCAAATACCTGTATTAGTATGGTGAAAAAAATACCATTGCTGTTTAGAAGCTTGTTTAAGCATATATTGATTAGATATGACCTTAGTCAAAGAAACACCCCCACAATATTAATTCAGAATTAATACCGTAACGAAACACAGATTGAAATATCGGCAGTATTTTTTGGGATTCCAAATAATTTCTTCGAGCTCCGAACTCCTAGCTGTTTCAGGTTCAATCTCTGCTCTTAATTTATGTATATGCTCTATTTCTTCAATTTATATAAATTTTTTTAAAACAATCACACATAAGGCGGACCAACATATTATGTTATTGAGGGTACACCTTTTATAGGGATACTAAAAAATATTATTAATAGGAGGATAGATTATGAGCGAAAAACTTAAACCAGGACCAATTCTTGGTGCGCATCCAGGATTCAAAGAAGCTGTATGCATACAGACAGATAAGGTTTATGATTCTTGTAGGGAAAAAGACTGTCTGGAAGATTTAAGAGTATTTTTAACCAGAAGAGGCCAGGAAATCGTTGACAGGGCAATAAATGTTAAATGTAGAAAAGCTGAAATCATCTGGGTTTTCCCGGATGTAGAGCCTGTTCCATTTAACAGGGGATTTTTCACAGTAAGTGTTAAATTTTTCTTCAGAATTACCCTGGACGCATTTACAGGTATTGGAAGGCCTACAGAAGTAGAAGGGTTGGCTACATTTGACAAGACGGTTATCCTCTTCGGTTCTGAAGGTAATGCTAAGATCTTTGAATCCAAATTCAAAGAAGATGCATTTGATCCACAGCTCTGGAAGAAGACCAATATGCCAAAAGCTAAAGTGGAAGTAGTTGACCCAATATGCCTGGCAGCTAAATTAGTTGATATTACTGACAGATTGTTCCCGACTGATAATATAGACCTGTCAGGAATACCTGAAAGTGTATGCAGCTGCTTTGATGATGAATTGGTAGCCGGTGCAGAAAGAAAGAGGGTATTTGTTTCTCTTGGATTGTTCACAATTATTAAAATTGAAAGAAATGTCCAGCTGCTCATTCCTGCATTTGATTTCTGCGTTCCTGATAAAGAATGTATTGCAGCTACTGAAGACAATCCTTGCGAATTATTTGAAAGAATCAAGTTCCCGATTGATGAATTCTTCCCACCTCAAAGATTTGAATTTGAAGGTGCACAGGATGTCTTCAATAACGCAAGACCTTGCAAGGACTAATAAATATTTGAAGAACACCCCACTATGTGTGGGGTCTTTTTTTAAACAAAAGAAGAGACTGTGCAGCAATTTCAACGTTTACATAAAATTCTGCACAGTCTCATTAGAATTTTCTTTTTTACAAATCTCTTTGTAAGGTACTATCGTTTTCAGTACCCTTTAAATTCTGCATTAATTACCTTTCATTGCCTTATACGCTGCCTTCTTCTCATCCATTACCTGTTGCCCACCAGATTTCATATACTCATCAACAAGCCGGTCATACAACTTGTCGTATTCCGATGGACTTGCAGTAACAAGTCTGACCCACATTTCTACGGACTTGTCTTCCAGTAACTTATTATACTTGGCATCAGCCTCAATAGGCCTGTCAAATCTAAAAGGAGTATACCCGTCTTTCAGTGATATACCATAAGCGATCTTAGCCAGATCCTCATATCCTGCATAGGATTTTGTCCAAGCCTTAGCATTCTTTTCCTTATCACCCAGTTCCATACCGTTTATTAGCAATGTATAGTCAATATTTTGTACTGAATTCAACTGTTTTTCACCCTGGAAAGGTATTGCCTGAGGAATTTCGTCCACTACTTTGTGGTGTACACCTTCATCACCGTTCTGCAAATAGTAAATCACATCGTATCTTGCCAGCCAATCCAGGTACTTCACAGCTTCAACAACCCTTTTGCTTGATTTAGGTATCAGGTTATATATTCCATTAGGAGCATAAACCTCTTTTGAATACTTCCCTTGATAATCTGTGAATGTATCCACTGGTACAAATACTCCACCAGGAACATTCTTTTTCAATGCATCATTGATACCAGGATTATTTCTTAAAGGAAAATCGAGATTTTTGGAAATGAAGCCGACTTTACCCAATGAAGCGTCTGAATTCAATTTCTTCTCATCTTTGTCAATAGCAAATTCCGGACTTACCAATCCCTCATGATACATTCTGTTCAAAAATTTTAAACCTTCTTTATATCCCGGTCTCAGCCATACTGGTAGAGTCGCAAACTCCTCTTCGGTAATATTTTGGGTAAAAGAATCTAAGAAACCTTTTGCACTCCAGTCAATCCTACCAGTCAACCCCCAAGGTATAACACCGTTAACGTTGCCAGGATTCTTTTCTTTAAAAATCTTCATTGTATTATAGAATTCCTCGGTTGTTGTCGGCAGCGGCATATTAAGTTTATCCAACCAATCCTTTCTTATATAGCTGCATGTATTTCCAACCATTGTTCTTTTGGCAGGAATTGCATAAATTCTACCGTTAAACCTGCCATATTCAAGTACTTCATCTCCTAAAAGCTTTTTAATATTTGATCCATGTTCGTCAATCAGGTTTGTCAGATCAGCAAGACCACCTTGCTTAACATAATTGTACACAACATTTGCATTATAAGTGAAAACAATATCAGGTGCTTCATTTGCTGCCATCATGATATTAAGCTTATCCACTTCCTGAGATCTGGGTACCGCAATAAACTTCATTGTAATATTATTAGGAGTTCCAAAGTTATCCTGAATCCACTTTGTCCAATAATTGTTATCGACGGGTGTCTGTCCAGGATTACCCCTGTCAAAAACCTCAACCCTTAATTCAACCGGAGGAGCAGATTCCTTAGTGGTGGTGCTGGTATTGTCAGTAGTGTTACCTTTGCCGGCATCGTTACTCTTTGTTCCCCCGCATCCTGCAAGCATGATTACCAGTATCATCACACTCAAAAGGATACACAGTACTCTTTTTCTCACACTCTTCATAAAAATCCTCTCCTTTTTATAAATTTTATATGTAGGATCCTCATCATATCGCAAAATTAAGCGAAATCTGAGAGGAAATCTATCATCCTTTAACAGCACCTATCATTATACCAGCTACAAAGTATCTCTGAAGCCATGGATAAACAATAAGAATGGGGACAGTAGCAAAAATAACACTGGCTGCCTTTAAACTTTCTGGGAGAATACCGGCAGCAGCACTTCCTTCCATCTGCTGAATATCTAACTGCATACTGTTATAAACAATTTGATACAATTTCAGTTGGATTGGATATAACTTAGGATTTGTAATGTAAAAGAGTGCATCCATTAAACCATTCCATCTTCCTACTGCGTAAAATAAACTCAATGTGGCCAATACTGGTTTTGATAAAGGTAATATTATTTTAACCAATATTCCTATATCTGTACAACCATCAAGGTACGCAGATTCTTGCAGGCTGTCAGGTAATGTTGAAAAAAAGGTTTTTAAAATAATCAAATAATAAGCATTTATTAAACCCGGTAATATAAGAGCCCATATTTTGTTGAGAAGTCCCAAATTTTTAATCAGTAAATAATCAGGGATTAAACCTCCGCTAAAGTACATGGTTATAACTATAAGTAGCAGAAAAAAGTTTCTGCCCTTCAAATTTTTTTTTGTAAGAGGATATGCAGCACAAATAGTCATAATCATGCCGAGAATTGTGTATGACACTGTCAATACTATTGTAAATAAAAGGGAATTAATCATTGCATTGTCTTTAAATACCGCTCTATATGTTTCAAGAGTAAAATCAACCGGAAAAATTGCGACTTTCATTGAAAGTATTGCATGATTTGAACTAAAAGAAAGTGCAATCACATGAAGAAACGGAACTAAACATATTAAAATTGCCAGAATGGTTAATATGATAATTACTCCATCAAATACTTTATCGGTTATTGTTGAGTGCATCGTCTTCCCGCCTTTCCTTTATTTTTGTGTAAAAAGTAGTAAGTTATGTTTTTCAGTAACTACTCAGGTTTCGTCCAAACGCAAACTGCTTGTTTATATATAAAATTTTTATTTTAAATTTCCTACCATATTCCACTTTCACCACTTTTCTCAGCAATATAATTTGTTGTTAGCAAAAACATCAAACTAACTACGGATTGAAACAATCCTACAGCCGTAGCCTGTGTAAAGTTTCCTGACTGGAGACCTATCCTATAGACAAATGTACTTATTACTTCAGAAAAATCAGAAACCAGGGGGTTACCAATAACATACGGCCGTTCAAATCCAATAGAAACCATTCTTCCAAGGCTTAAAATGAGCAGTATGATAATAGTAGGCTTAATACCCGGAAGGGTTATATGCCATATTTTTCTCAACCTGCCAGCTCCATCAACATCAGCAGCGTCATAAAGCTCTCTATTTATACCTGCAATTGCAGCAAGATATATTATTGTACCCCAACCTGCATTTTGCCAAACTCCTATTCCAACATATGTGAATAACCAATGCCACTTCTCTGTTAAAAACGGTATAGGGGCCAGACCCATAGCTTTTAGAGAATTATTTATAAAACCATTCTGCGACAGTAACTGATATGCTATCCCGCCAATGATAACCCAAGACAGGAAGTGTGGCAAATATAAAATGGTCTGGGCACTTTTTTTAAACCACATGTATTTGATTTCACTTAGAATTAGTGCGAGTATTATTGGAGCAGGAAAACCAAAAATCAAATCAAGAAAATTAAGTATTAACGTATTTCTTACAACTCTAAAGAAATCATTCATTGCAAAAACTTCTTTGAATGCGCTAAACCCTATCCATTTACTTCCGAAAATACCCTGAAACAGGTTATAATCTTTGAAAGCAATAATTACCCCATACATAGGAATGTATTTAAATATAAAAAAATATAAAATGGGTAACAACAGTAATAAATAAAGGTATTTATCCCGATTTATGTAATAAACTATTCCTTTTTTTCTTTTAACTTCAGTTACCCCCTTTAAATCGGATAATGAAATATTTGTTTTCATATACCCTTACACCTCCATTTTTTTTGTAAAATATAAACAATTTATAATTGTATTGTATATAATAATTTATTTTATTTCAATAATGACATTTGCTTAGGAAGTGCATTTTTAATTTTAAAATTAATATAAATCTATATAAATCCTTTATAAAAACTCATAGCATTAAATTTAATTATGGATAATCAAATTTAATGCTATGAGTTTTTATCTGTAAAAAAATACCACTGTGATATGAACAAGAAGAAAATTAATTTACTTTATTTTATTTCTATATTCACCCGGAGTTATCCCTTCAAATTTTTTAAAAGCTCTGGTAAAACTCTGGTCATTATTATATCCCAGGCCAAGAGCTATATCTTTAATATTCATATCTGTCGAGACTAACAATTTTTTTGCCTCGTTCACCCTCATAACATTGATGTAATCTACAATATTTTCTCCTGTCTCATCCTTAAATATCTTTCTTATATGTGAATAGCTGATTTTCACATGATCTGCTATATCCCTTATCCCTATATCATTTTTATAATTTTTATGAATAAATTCTATTATAACCTTAAATTTATCCTTCTCATTATTTTCTAATTTGCTACAATAATTAATTACTGTATTATATACGTCAATAAGCCAGCATATTATATCATCCAATGTTTCCTTTGTTGAAAGCTCTCTGTATATATTAAAGCCGCTTCCAAACACATGACTCATGTCCACATAAGAGTCCACAAGATATTTTATAATAGTATTTCCTACCAGTTGATTGAATATCTGCATCACGTTGTCGCAAGATAGCCCTTTCTTATTCCTGATTTCGTCCATTAATCCATTAACAGCATTTGTTATTCCGTTTTTATCCTTTAAATCAAGATAATTCAATATATGTTTTTCGGTGGTAAATGGATAGTAGTATTTATGTTCAGTTAACTCCTTTTGCCATGCGATAATACTTCCATATCCATATTTCAACTTGAATTTTAATGCTTCATGGGCTTCCATATATGAAGCATTTATCTCATGTTCTCCTGGATGACAAAGACCTATACCTACAGAAATAGTATAATCGAATATCTTCGTAATCTCTTTTTGAATTTTTAAAAAGTAAGCTTTTAACCTCTCATGTAACTCATTATTATTTGAATAACTAGTATTAATAATCAGGGCTATATCACCTTTATCTATATTGATGCCTGCACATATAAAAGATGGGTTTAAAACTTCTTCAGCTACTTTTAAAATCATCATTTTGACATAATATTGCTGTTTTCCCTTATATGATTTCGAAAATTCACTATATTTATCAATGGATATAATAGCGCAGGTATAATAAAGGTACTGAAAATCCACTTCCAAAATATTTTTATCAGCTACACAAGAACAATTACCTCTCAATAAATTATTCAAATAACTTTCATTAATATTTCGTCTGTTCCTTTCCAGAATATCAAACAGGCTTTCATCACGTTTTTTTAGCGTGTCAAAAGCTTTACACAATATCTCCATTTCATCTTCGTTATCTTTAAAATCAATTCCTTTTGTAGCCTGTATATCCTGGAGCAGCTTTTTTACAGGATTATACAATCTTCTGGAAATTAAATACGCAATAAATACACCGATAGCCACAATCAAGGATGATATATAAATAGTATAGATTCGGATAAGCTTTACTTTATTTATCAGATTGTCGAGTGAGAATATCCCGATATATATCCAGTCATTATTATACGACTTATAATATGATACAAGAGATTTGCTGCCATCTATATTGGTTACCAGATATCCTTCTGCTGATTGACTAGTGATAATCCTGTCTATATATTTCTTGTCAGATATATTTTTACATAAAAGTTTATCATTAACATGCGATATTACATTACCTTTGCTATTAATAATTATTATATAGCCTTCGCTATTAAAATTATTGCTATTAATACGCTTATTTAGTACTTGCTCACGGATATTGACCACTAAAGCACCTCTTAAGTTGGTAGTATATGGGGTCAGAGGGTAAATATATGTAATCACATGCTCTGATGTTCCGACGCCGACATCATTATTTCCATCATCAGGTAATCTTGTTTCAATCCATGACAAAGCAGTTCCATTTTTTTTAAAATCCTTATAATATTTCATCCAAACAGTATCACTCAAACTATTTTCGGAAACAAATCCTTGACTGGACGTAAAAACATAGCCCAGATCTTCAAGATACAAATATATGGAATGATAACTATTATTGGTCTTTACGATTTCGGATATAATATCAATTACTTTCGATAATTTAAACAAATTGTCAGTATTGAATAAGTTGGCTTTATTCTCCTGGATATCAGCAAGAGCATTAATAGCACTGTTTACCGTAAGCCGTATTGTATCTTTATTTATCGTATCTTTCAACTGAACTATCATATTCTCAGCAACTTTTAATTTACCTATGGAGTTTTTACTTATTTCATATTCAAAACTGCTCATTACTGCATAGTTTGATATAATGTTGAAAATCACCACTGTAATAACTAGTGAAAGAGTTAGTGCGGTAAATAATTTAATAGATAATGAATTATTTTTCATTCATACCACCTCATGATTCATGACGTTTAGTATAAATTATGTTAGTACAATCTAACAATTTACTTGAGTTTCGTACTAAATTGTTTGTAAACAAATGTAATTGACAGTGTATCCAACAATTACATTGGCAATAGAATGGCAAAAACAAAGCATAAGTGATCCAAATATGTTAATTTTATATTGTCTAAAGATATAAAACAAAGTTTTTGGGGAGCATACTTATACCTAATGTTATCATGGAACAAAACCAAGATATTATCAACTATATAAATATGTTACACTTGCCACATTTTGCAGCTTTACATATATGAAATTTTCAAAGAGCAGTTTTCATTTCTTTAATTAGTTTATGCAGTAAAATGAAGTTATATTAAACCACAAAAAGGATGCATAGGGTTATTTGATTTTCAGGGCGTTCGAGGGAGGATAGCCTTTGTACTTTTTGAATACCTTACTGAAATAAAAAATATCTTCAAACCCGCACTGCTGAGCAACTTCACCTACTGTATATTCTCCTGTGGACAACAAGTTTTCAGCATTGTTGATACGTATCCTGGTGATGTATTGCTTAATAGAGCAATCATTGTTTCTTTTGAACAAGGTTCCGAGATATACAGGAGTAAGTCCAAGCAGCATTGCCAATTGTTTAATTTCAATCTTTTCATTATAGTGAATCATGATATAGTCTTTAATTTTCTTTATACGATAGTCTTCCGTAAGGGCAGTATTCTTATAGTAGGTGAGGCATAACAGTTTATGCAGAATAAGCATAAATATAGCCCTTGCCTTCATCATATATCCTGGATTTTTTTCAATCCATACATTGTTGAAGTCTTTATAGAGATCTATTATTTCGTTAAATATGCCTAGCTTAGAAATAACTGGGAAAGGAAGATTTACACTATTATTTTCGGGTAGATACCATTTAAAGTTAATGGAATAGCATTGTATTGGGTTTTCTGGATAAGTATAAGCCTGCCGGACGCTTCCAGCCGGTATGTAGACAATGTCACCTCGTTCTACCGTGTATTTAACTTCATTCACAAAATACGTTGCCAACCCAGCATATACATAGGTCAGATCATGAAAGTCAATTAAACTTTTTTCTATCTTCCAGTTAGGAGTATACTTTCTATTTACAAAATAACCGATGGCTGGTATCAAATTATCAAAATCAGTATATGTCATAGCTTTCACCTTTGATTTGCAAAGAAAATTTTGTTTAAAATTTTCTTTAAATTATACAAATAAACTTATTTTATTTCATTGTATATATTATACAATAGCAGTATTATTAATTCAACATTACTTACGCAGTTGAGGTGTATAAATTAAAAGTGAAGAATACTATTCCAGTCACTGAAGCTCCGAAGTCAAGAACTTCTAAGCTTGCTACGGGTAGCGCGTTTGATGCGGTCCGGAGCAAATTTACAGGTTCTTAGCCTTGAGGCTCAGTCAGTGGAATAATATTCTTCAAACTCAGAAAATACACCCGATACTAAGAAAGAAGGAGGAGTAGAAAGATGCTGGATGTGGATATAGAGAAGTTTTGGGCAGATGATGAGCTTGCCCATGAAGAAAACTGCTTCAGTTCAAAAGCACCACAGGTTGCTCTGGGAATCCGCATGAGTGAAGAGTGTGTATTTGCGGAATTGGGGGAAAAAGGAAATCCATGGGGATATATGCCAAGAGAAAGACGTATAGAGCTGAACAAGCGGTATAATGATAAGGCAGAAAAGATTGTAGGGCGAAGGTTGTTGCCTGAAGATTTTCCGGAACCGGATGCTGTTTTCCCACCAATACGCAGAATAGGTGAGGTTTTTGAAGGTCGGTATGTCTATAATGGGATATCAGAATGGCTGGAAGGTTCATGCAATACACCGAAGGAACTAGAGAAAATGCTGGATCATGTAGAAAAACTTAATTTGCGTGAGTTTATTCTTCCTCCCAATTGGGAAAGTGAGAAGAAAAGGATCTATGAGAAATATGGCAAAAAGCCTGAGTTGATGCGACATGTAAGGGGACCGGTAACCCTTGCTACTTCCATATATGGTGTCGAGAATTTGATTTTTTTGATCCTCGATGAGCCTGACTTGGCAAAGAGGTTTAGCCAGGTTATATCTGACGTTATATTTGGTATTGCAACCATTATGGATGAAGAAGCTGGATATGAGCCTGGAAAAGCTCCGGGAGGATTTAGCTTTGCAGATGATAACTGCTGCCTTTTAACTCCGGAAATGTATGAATTGTTTGGATTTCCCATACTGAAAAGAATATTTGATCATTGGTGTCCTAAGCCAGAAGACAACCGATACCAGCACTCAGATTCAGCGATGGCCCATTTGCTTCCCATCCTTGGCCGCTTAAATCTGACCGGGTGTAATTTTGGACCTACAGTGTTAGTGGACGAGATTCGGAAATACATGCCGCGAACGAGAATCGACGGTTGTCTTGCGCCTTTTACTTTTATGAGCAACGATGAAAAGGCGATTATTGCCGAAGTGAAAAGAGATTGTGAAATGGCGAGGGAATGCAGAGGACTTAATATCTCCACAGCTGGTTCAATCAACAACGGATCCTTGCTGACCAGTATGCGTGCAGTGATGTATGCAATACAAAATTTCGGAAGATACTGAATTAAAAAAATCAGCCTATACGTCCTCATGGATTGCTGGACTAAAAATGCTTGAAAAGACTATTAATGCATGAAAGTTCAATTTTAGTAATAACTTTAGCGATGTTATTAGTTTGTCTGGTATGTTGATACAGGTTTGCAGACTGGGGAGGCGGAGTTATTTGTTTTTAGTTGATACGAGTCAAATAAAATAAATGTAAAACGAGAAGTGGAACAACCTACTACAAGGTTTAGTCCCACTTCTTGTTTTGCATTATTGTATAAAATAAGTATTAAAATAACTATAAAGGGATATATGGTAATCAATAGATATGATTCCAGGTTTTTTGAATATTTCTCTATCATAAGAGGTGTAAGACAAAAAGGTAAGATATATCATAAACTTACTGATATTCGATTTAGAATAATATAGTAAATTAATACTGAGTATGGTATAATATATTTAATATCAGGCAAGAAAAAAATACCTGATGGAAGAGTGGAGTTAGATTAGGTAGATGGAAGAGAAAAATTTAATGATAAGGATAGACTATTAACAGTCTATCCTTAAATTTTATGTTAGAAATAATCAGACATATTTTAGAAATATGACGTAAAATGATATGAAGACGGTCGAAAGGGATGATTGGCATTGGAGCTGACTGATTATGAAATAATTCAATTATGTTTAAAAGGTAATCAAGACGCGTTTGCTGAAATAGTTAACCGATATAAAAAGCTGGTGTATACGATTGTATACCGAATGATCAATGATAAGGAAGATGCCAGTGATATTGCACAGGAAGTATTCATCAAACTGTACCGGACGCTGGATAAGTATAATCCGGAGTACAAATTTTCCACCTGGGCAGTAAAGATTACTACTAATTTGTGTTTGGACATTTTACGTAAGAAGAAAATCGAAACTACATCAGTGGATGAAATGATTTACGAACCAGGTCATGGTGAAGACCCTGAGACTGCATATTTGAAAGTTGAGCGGACAGTGCAAATAGAAGAAGCCATTAATTCTCTTCCGGAAAAATATAGGCTGCCGATTATCCTATTTCACCAGCATGGGCTGTCTTATGATGAGATTTGTAAAGTATTGAACGAACCGCTAAGTATAGTTAAAAACCGGTTACATAGGGCAAGGCATATGCTGCGGGATAAGCTGGTCACGATAAGAAGGGAGGAAGCTTTATGAAGTGCAGTGAAGTAAATGAAATTATGATGAAATATTTTGATGGTGAAATAAATGATATTGATTTTTATTATTTCAAACAGCATCTGAAAAGCTGTCCTGCTTGTTCCGAGCAGTATACCATTATGTCAGAAGTATTAGGGTATATGGAGAAGCAGCCCTTGATGGATCCTCCTGAAGATTTTGAAGCTTGTGTAATGGAATCAATCAAGGTACTTCCGGTTTCCAGGAAAAGTTTTATACGAATGCCTCTCAGTATTTTATATGTATTATTGGCAACCGGCTTTCTAATGCTTACGATATGGGCAGTAATATTTTTGAACAGTATAACGGCAATTGACTTAATCCAATTAATTATGAGAAACGGATTGACGTTAGATTTGCTGGATAATATTCTGGTAGCTGCTGAGAATTCTTATAAGACAGTAATTATTGTAGGAAATTCTATTTTTGATATTTATTATGTTGTATTGAGGAACTATTATGATGTTATGCTCTCTATGACAGCTGTTATTGTAATTGGTTATATTATGAGCACAAGGATGATTAAGCAGAATTGATGCTAGAAAAGTTCATGGTTTACAGTTAATAGTTCGTAGAAGATGAAGTTTCAATAATTCTACAAACTGCGAACCATGAACTGTGAACCAAAAAGCAGGAGGTTTACATGAAAAACATTATTAGAATTGTAGTTTTATGTTTTTTATTTATTTCCACTGGAATGCAGGTTTTTGCTGCAACGATGCAGGAGGATAAGGTAAGTATACTGGGGAATATAGATGTAGACAAACCTATAAGAGGCAGCGTAGTAGCCATATTTGGAAGTGTTAATGCCCGGTATGCAGTAGATGGGGATATAGTAGCAGTACTAGGCAGTGTTAATGTGGAATCGGATGTCAGGGGAGACGTAGTAGCGGTGTTGGGCAAAGTTACACTGGGATCTCAGGCAAATGTAGCCGGAGATGTTGTAGCAATAGGTCCTGGAGGTATTCAAAGGCTTCCGGGGTCGGAAATTGGTGGGGATTCGGTAGGAATAAATTTCGGAAATCTGGATCTGCCAAGATTTAAAATAAATTTTCTACCCTTTATGTATAGAGGTTTTGGGTTTTTTAATTTCTTCAGCAATGTAGGGTTTTTTATATTTTTAGTGTTTTCACTACTAATTATAACGATAGCGGGCGAAAGGGTAAAAAATATATCAGAATCTGTGGAAGATAATATTATACGAAAACTTATAATTGGTGCTGTATTATTTTTCTGTTTTCCTATCATCGCAATTTTACTGGCTATTACCATTATCGGTTTGCCAATTGCAATAGTCTTTTTTGGAATAGCACTTTTATTAGGTTTTGCAGCATTTTGTGCATATATAGGCAGAAAAGTTTTAGAATTGCTCAATAGTACTGCAAACATATATGGAGAGTTCGCTGTGGGGGCAATTGTGTTTGCAATCACTATGACTACGGTGCATCCTTCATGGTGGATTGGAGCAGCCCTGGCTATTATATCGTTAGGGCTGGCTTTTGATACCGTTTTTGGTAAAAAGGTAAATGGTGTTAAAAGTTGATGAAAAGCGTCCTTACTCGTGACTTTAGTCATGAGTAAGGACGCTGCATTTGACCATATTACACAATGATTAAAAGTTTATGAATAAATTGTTAATATTCTGGAAAATCATTGATAATTATTTATTTATTATATAAAATATATTTTGAAATGAAGTTTTTGAGCAAATGCCTCCTAATAATTTATGATAAATTTTTAAAGCACAGAATATGATTTTCTGTGCTTTCTACTTTTAATTGGCGAATGGTTGTCAATAATGTAGACATATTGATAATTGAATATTATAATAAAAATATACATAATGCGATCATGATTTTTAAGTTGGAGTTACAATTAATTGGGAATTTGGAGTTAAAACTACATAAATGAGAATCTCCTAACTCCGAATTGAAGCGTTGCTGCAATTGCTATACACATACAAGATACAAAAATTAATGCAAAATCGTTAGTGCTTTCAATATAGATTGATATAACTAGTGATTTTCGATGAGAAAAATCCCTTAAAAAGGGAGGGATAATGTGTTGAAAATTTATAGAACTATAATAATAACGTTACTTATGCTTTTAATTACCCTGGATTTTACTATAGCCGACACAGACACGATTTCAGAGGGAATAGCCGGCGAAGTTGATGAAAATGTTAGAGTACCTGTTTTATTATATCATAATTTGATGGATGGTTATGACCCACAGGATGCTTCGGTGCAGATTAGCCCGGCTGAATTTGAAGAACATATGACTGCGCTGGTTAGCACCGGGTATAGCACCATCACCTTTGAGGATTACTACAATTACGTAGTGTACAATCAGGCTTTACCTGATAAGCCAATCATTATCACATTTGATGATGGATATAGCAGCAACTATGAATATGCTTACCCTATTTTAAAAAAGCTAAATATGAAAGCCACGATTTTTGTGATAACAGGGCGTATGGGTGCATCAAAGGATGTCATTTATCCTCATTTTACCTGGGAACAAGCCAGGGAGATGGAGCAAAGCGGTGTAATTGATATTGAAAGTCACTCTGACTTACACCCTGACATGACGAAGGTGGATAAAGGCCGTGCCCAGCTCGAATTAAGGCGTTCAAGATATTTAATTGAAAGGGAACTGGGAAAAACCTGCAAGGTATTTGCATATCCTTATGGCTTGTATAATGCTGATGTACAAGATTTGGCAGAAAAGGCGGGGTATGAGATTCAAGTGACCGTTGGTGATAAAGGCGTCAATGTTAAAAAAAATGGGCTTAAGCAGCTGAAACGGTTGACGGCTTTTGGTAATACCAGTGGCAATGAACTGATTAAGATGATTGAAGATAATATGCGTGATGAGCAGAATTAAAATTTAAATGCCTCTGACTGTAGAGGCACTTTTTCAGCAATTTCGGACCGTCCGAAACTGCTGAAAAAGTGCTTGATTGCTCAGGGCTTCGACATGGGGACGGTTCCTCAGTCGCATGAAAAGCGCATTCGACAGACGAACCGTCCCCAAGTCGAAGCCCTTCTTCCTGCTGAACCGGACTTTTTCAGTGGTCTCGAACCGTCCCTGGATTGACTTTTTAACCGTTTTTATCTTTAATCTTAAGCTCTTTTAATCTGGTATTTATAATTATCTCGTATTTTTTTAGACAATTACTGCACTGGGTGTCATAGGTCCGTATAATTTCTGTTTCATCCTCTAAAATAAGATTGGGATCATCTTGGTAGACATTATTAATATTGCAATTGGGATTGGGACATTTCCAAATAATCACGATACACCCTCCTAAAAATAATTCCTAGTAATAGTATATGAAATTTACTGAAGAAAAGGTTACAATAATTCGTAATTTTTTTAGATTTGGTATAGTTTTATTGACAATAAACGATTGTAAATATACAATTATTGTTGGAAATTTAAGATTGTTAAAAATGTATATAATATTTATTAGATATGGAAACAAAATGGGGATAATTCCGTCTATAGTGTAAGATATAATTTTGACTAACAAAGAGGTGTTTTAAATTGGATTACCAGAATTTATTGTTGGTATTTTCTTTTATCGTTTCATTTTTAGTTGCTTTTGCTGCGACACCCTTGGCGAAAATCATTGCTCATAAAATTGGTGCGATAGACATTCCAAAGGATGAAAGGAGAGTACATAAGCAGCCTATTCCTCGTTTGGGTGGACTGGCCATATTTTATGGATTTATCATAAGTGCTATATCTTTTGTACAAATTGATAAGGCTATTCAAGGAATACTTCTAGGATCATTAGTGATTGTGATCTTAGGGGTTATTGATGATGTTAAGCAATTAAAAGCAAAAGTAAAATTGGTTGTACAGATTTTTGCTGCATTAATTGTAGCATTTCATGGAGTTAGGATTGATTTTCTTACAAATCCTAACATATTTAGCAGTGAAAGGCTGATTTCTTTAGGATACTGGGCTATTCCTGTAACTGTGATTTGGATTATAGGTATAACGAATGCAGTAAATCTTGTTGATGGGCTGGATGGGCTGGCTACGGGGATTTCTTCTATTGCTTCCCTTTCTCTCTTGTTTATTTCACTTTTAGTAGGTGAAACAACAATAGCTTTGCTGACTGCAGCGATTGCAGGTGCATGCCTTGGATTTTTACCCTATAATTTTAACCCTGCAAAAATATTTATGGGAGATACCGGTTCAACTTTTCTCGGGTTTGTACTGGCTACAGTTTCAATACAGGGATTGTTTAAAGGCTATGCTGTCATATCCTTTGCTGTACCGCTTCTTATCTTAGGCTTGCCCATATTTGATACCGGGTATGCTATCTTAAGAAGACTTTTAAGTGGTAAATCTATTATGGAAGCTGATAGAGGACATCTTCATCATAGACTAATTGATAGGGGATTTTCACAAAAGCAAACTGTGATGATACTTTATACCATGAGCGGTATCTTAGGGATTAGCGCTGTAGTTTTAACAGGCAGCGGAGCTTTTAGAGCCATGATACTTGTTCTTTCAGTATTGGTTTTCGTAGTAGCGGGTGCAAAATATATGAACGTGCCTGCCGCTGAAGTTGCAGAAGTTAGTGAGGAAGAACCCTCAAAAGAGTAATAGTAGGGTACAAGTCACAGGTAGCAGGCTTATACCTGCGCTTGGTGGCTTTTTATTTGTTTATACTTAATATAAAAGGAAGTGTTATCAATGGAAGTTTCTCTTATTATACCGGCATTTAATGAGGAAAAAAGAATAACCCATACAATGGAATGTGTCTCAAAGTTTATGAACAAGCATTTTAAAAGTTATGAAGTTATTGTGGTTGACGATGGAAGTACGGATGGAACAATAGATGTGTTAAAAACATATCATGATGTACATTTAAAAATAATATCCCAGAGACGGAATAGGGGCAAGGGACAGGCAATAAAAACAGGGATGTCCTATGCGAAAGGGGATTACTGCTTCTTTATGGATGCTGATCTGCCATATCCGTTAGATAGTATGATAGAAGCAATTAAAGTATTCAGGAAAACGGGAGCCGACTTGGTGATAGGTTCAAGGGATTTGTATAAAGAAAAACCGGACGTGCCTTACCCATTACACAGAAAAATAATGTCCAGGATGTTTTCATTATTCATTAACGGAATTTTACATTTAGGCATTTCAGATACTCAGTGTGGATTTAAAGGGTTTACCAATAATGCTGCTAAAGGTATTTTTCCTATGATTACTATTGATGGGTTTGGGTTTGATTTTGAGATGTTGTATATTGCTAAAAAATATCATTTGGATATTCAACAAATACCTGTAAATCTATCTCATACCGGGGGATCAAAGGTAAATATCATTTCAGATTCCCTTAAAATGATGCGGGATGCGTTAAAAGTAAGAATTAATGACTGGAAAAGATTATATGACATAGAACATGAGAATGTATTTTTAAAATGATGCTTGCAGGGGCAGCACAGCGGGCTGCCCCTGGATGGGAACAATGCATTTGCGGAGGACAGAAATTTTGAAGAAATATATAAAACTGGCAATCGGGATGTTATTTACAATTATTTTTTTGTTTTTTTCTTATAAAAGTATAGGGGAATTGGACCTGAGAAAAGTGGTTACTTACCCGGTAAACTATTTTTTAGTTGCACTTTCAATCTTGTTTTTTATAGCCGCCCAGTGGTTTCGGTCGCTGGCATGGAGCAGAGGAATGGGCAGAGATTTTAAAACAATACAGGTTTTTAAAGCAGTTTGCATCGGCATGGCAGTGAATATGGTGGTGCCCTTTCGCATGGGTGAAGCACTGCGCATAGCTGTACTGGGAGGGACAAAGGATGCATTCTATTCCAGGGTGGGGGTAAATATTATACTGGAAAGACTTATGGATGTTGTCATCCTGATATGTCTGGCGGTAACTACTTTGTTCTTTACAAATTTCGGAATAGAGATTGAAAAGAAAATTATCTGGTTACGTAATTTGGCGATAGCTGGAATTGTATTTGGTGTAGCCATTACCGGGATATTGCGCTGGTTATACCTGAATTCTAAGTCACAACCTGCGTGGTTGGTAAAACTATTGGGATATATAGAAAAGGCCGGGTTAATAAAGTCACCTAAAGTAATATTATATGCAGGATTTTATTTGCTGTTGTCCTGGTTGTGCGTGTACATATGTACCCTTTTAGGAATTCTAAGTGTAGGGGCCGAATTAGGGAAAGCATTACCTGCTTCTCTGACTGTTTTAACCATGACCAACCTTGCTATGTTAATTCCTGCTGCGCCAGGAGGCATAGGAGTTTTTCAGTACGCATGTATTTATTCTCTTGAACTGTATAAAGTAGCCAGCATACAGGCAGCAGTATTGGCCATATTACTTCACCTTATTCAGTATGCTGCAATGTTGCCTTTGGGGTTTTACTACTTTATTACGGGAAAATATTCATTAAAAAAAATCAAAAGCAGTGGCAGTTAGGGCGTTTAATATACTCAACTTTGAGCTGCAGGAGAGGAAAGTGAATAATGAAAAGATATGAGAAGTATGTAAATGCAAAAACCTTCTGGTTAACTTTTCTAGGGTTAATGCTTTTAAAATATGGATACTATGGCTTTCGCTATTATCCCGTCATTGATGACTGGATTCAATACGGAGGGTATAGACTGTACGACAACATATTCCGGGATGTGGTCATAGAGATGAAGCTCTATGCTGCCCGTCCGCTTGCTAATCTCTCAGATCCTTATATCTGGGGACGATTCTGGGGAGTAATGGGCATAGTATTTTTCATTATTACAATGATGCATGCTCTGAGTGCTTATTTTCTATACAAAGTATTTGAGGACAACAGGATGCCGTTAGGTATATCCTTTCTTATTGTATTTGGTTTGCTGCCGTTGGGAACCGAGGCTACCTATTGGATTTCTGCATCAGCCAGGGTGGTTGTGGGTACATTTTTTATGGCGTTGTCCTTGTTCTTATTAAATTTGTATATAAAACGAGAAAAAAATATATATCTTTGGACCTTTTTTATTACAAATCTGGCATCCATGGGGTACTATGAACAAGTGATTGTCCTTAGCTTTTTCGGTGTATTGCTGCTTTTGGCTGTAAACTGGAGGGCAATCAAACATAAATGGATTGTCAGCCTTCCCTGTATCAATTTTTTTGCCATTGCAATGTATTACAAGGCATTTTCCAAGATAGGTAATGTTGCTGTAAGAGGAGAATTTGTTAAAAGTAACTTTATAAAGCATACCATGCTTGTGCTGGATGAGGTGACCGATGTATTCGGACAGGTTCATATACCTTTTTACACGAATGGGTTCCCGCGGGGAATGGATGTATTATTATCCAATGATTCATATATATTTTTATTATTACTTTTACTTTTCAGTTTTGCTGCAGCGGTATTTGCATATAAAGATAAAAATATTGGCAGTATAAAAATCAATATTTTCAAAATCGTTGTTGGTTTTGTACTATTTTGGGTCCCTTTTGGTCCTAATTTTCTATTGGAACTTGTATGGATTTGTATTCGTAATGCCTTTACTTCCTTTATCGGATTGGCCTTGATAATAGATGGAGTATTGGGAATTTTCTTCAGAGGAAAAATAGGTACCCTTTTAAAAGGGCTGGGAGTATTTATTGCAACTTTTGTGTTTCTTGTAGTAAATGTTTCGGAAATTACAGATTACAAAAATGTAAGTGAAGCGGATCAAAAGATGTCTGCTAACATAATTGCTGCTGTAAAAGATCCCGGCTTTTTGGAGGGAAAGAAAAGTGTAATCATATTTAATACAAAATCTTCTTATATAGAACAGAACTACTATTTCCGTGACCATATACACAATGTGAGTTCCAGTGACTGGGCACTCACCGGAGGAGTACGGGGGATTGCGAGAAATGAGAAGATATTATATCTCCGGCCTGTATCCGATGGTGAGAAAGCTAAAATTAATAAAGAAGTATGGGATACTTATATTATCATGGGGATGAAAGATGATTTATCTGTATTTCCTTTAAATATACAGAAGCAGGCAAACGGAGATGTGCAATTATTTGCAAAAGACGGCAGATTGTTTGGAACAGCTTATATGGAAGATAAAGATAAGTATATATTTAAAAAAGAATAGAACGAATTCCTCTAGTCTGTAATGTTGAAAATAAAGAAATTTATGTATATAATATTAAGGGTGTTAAGGGATGAAAAAAATATTATTTATAAAATGATATATATGTTGCATTAAAGATTTTACAGAATCGTTCAGGAGCATGACATGGGGACGGTTCGAAACCACTGAAAAAGTCCGATATAGTCTATAGTATTAACTTTTGATTAAACTTATATATAATATAATATATAGTAGAGCAGGGGAGTTATGTTAACAACAAAAAATACTGTCAGAACCGTCAGCTTTATGATTTTTGCGACACTTGCAGCTAAAATTCTTGGAATGGTGAGAGATATCCTTCTGGCAGGCCAATATGGGACAGGCATGGAAGCGGTGGCTTTTTTAACTGCCAGCCGCATCCCTCTTCTGTTTTTTGACCTGGGGCTGGGGGCTGCTATTTCTTCCACTTTTATTCCGGTTTTTAATCAATACCTGGAGCGTGGAGATAAGGATGCGGCGGTTGAGTTTTCAAACCAATTTTTAAATATCATTATATTGGTATCCAGTTTTATAACTTTAATTGGAATCATATTTTCCAGGCAATGGGTAAATATTATTGCGGCCGGGCTGGATGAAAAAACATATGCTTTAACAGTGCAATTGGTTCAGATTTTGTTTCCCATGATTATTTTTACGGGTATTGCCTATGCGTTTGTAGGAATATTGCAATCTTTTAACGAGTTTAATGTTCCTGCTGCCATTAGTTTGATATCCAATGGGATTGTTATTTTTTATTTTCTTTTCCTGGTTAAGCATTTTGGGATATTTGGCTTAGCACTAACAATGCTGTTTGCCTGGCTTGCACAGGTAATTGTGCAGATACCTTTTCTTATAAAAAAGGGGTATTCTTACCGGCCGGTTATTAGCTTTACCAGTGAAGGGATAAAAAGAGTATCGATGCTCATTATTCCTATTCTCATTAGTACATGGGTCCAGCCTATTAATGCAATGGTGAATATCCGATTGGCTTCCTATCTGAACCGGGGGGAGGCAGTGGCGGCTTTGGATTATGCGAATAGAACTTATATTATTGTTATAGGCGTCTTTACCTATGCCCTCGGGAATGTGATTTTTCCTTCCCTTTCCAGAATGAACGCCGCGAATAATAAAGAAGAGTTTGCAAAAACATTAAATACTGCCCTTAGAGCAGTCATATATTTCATTTTTCCCTTAATGGTTGGCTTTATTATTTTAAGAACCGCCATGGTTCGGTTCATTTATGAGAGGGGTGCTTTTGACTCACTTTCTACCCAATTGACTTCTACGGCGTTGCTGTACTATTCACTGGGGATGGTAGGTTTTGGGATTCAGGAAATTATGAATAAAGCTTTTTATGCTTTACACGATGCTTCTACCCCTATGAAAATCGGTGTAGCAGGCATCACATTAAATATTGTGTTAAGTTTTATACTGGTGCAGTATATGGGAATCGGGGGGCTGGCTTTGGCAGCGTCCATTGCTGCTATCACAATTTCTATTACCTTAGCTGCTTTCATCAATAAAAGAGTTGGGGGTATCATTAATTCCCTGGTATTCTACGATTTAGGGAAAATTGCTGCTGCTTCGCTTATTATGGGTGTAATAGCGGCGGCAACCCATAGATTTGCAGGCAGCATATTGGGAGATAATACACTACTAAAGCAAATACTGAATCTAAGCCTTACAGGTTTGGTAGGAATGCTGGTGTATGCAGTATTAACGCTTATTTTGGGTGTTAAAGAAGCTAAAATTGCTCTGGACATAATTAGAGATAGATTTAAAAGGGTGTGAATAGATTGCAGGAAAGTTTATTTTTTCGATTTTTTCGAGTAGTTTTTAATAAGTGGAGCAGATATTATCAATACAGTAGAGTGCATGATATATTTGCTTCTATGCCACAATTTTTTTCACAGGCATTGCAAAACAGCGCGTTGATACGTTTTTTTCTCAAAAGTGAAAGGGAACGAAAGTGGTGGACAAGCAGTTTTATGCATAAGGTAGTTACCTTACCTTTGGCAATCATCAGGTATCTGTCAAACAAATGGGCGAAACCTTTAGGCGATGGCATAAGGGGCAGTATTGTTTTAAATTCTCTGGCTGAATTTTTAAGCAATGTTTTCGCTTTCAGTACAAAAGTTTATGGACTGATGCTGCTGGCGTTTTCACTGACCGAAGGAATATTATGGATACTGTTAAGAGTAAATGATTTAAAATCTATCATGCTAAGGGTATTACTACTTGTTGTATCTTTGATTCTTATACTCATTGATAAGCCATTAAAAGCTTTGTATTCAGGAAGTAGCTTAGCACAGTTGATAGGTAGTTTTTTTAGAAATCAGGTGGGATGAAATATGATACAGGCTGTAAATAAAAATAAAATTGAAATCACTGCTGTATTTATCGGTATGGTATTAGGCGTCTTGGGCTTTATGCTTCCCATTACATCTTTCATAAAGGTGGCCGGGGGCCTGGCAGTAGCAGTTTGCATCTTATGGAAGGTAGAAATAGGAGTATTTCTGGTTGTTGTTTTAACTCCTTTTTTGCAAACAATGCAGCTGGTCGGATTGATAATACTAAGTCTTTTTTCTTTTGTTATCAAATTACTATTAAACAAGAATTATACTTTAAAAAATACGCCCCTGGACCTGCCTATGGTTTTGTTTGGCGGAATGATTGTATATAGCAGCATAACATCTTTCGCACCCAGGAGCAGTGTTTTTATTGCATTGGTCTACGTTTCTTTTTTGCTGTTTTATATGATATTTGTAAATACCATAAAAAATTCCGCACAGCTTAATGCCTTAATTGTGCTGTTTGTTTTTGCAGGTTTTATTGTCGGATTATATGGAATTTATCAGTATTATGCAGGGGGACCTACTACCCAGTCCTGGATTGACAAAGAGATGTTCAAAAATATAAAAGCAAGGGTTTACTCCAGCTTTGACAACCCTAATGTGCTGGGTGAGTATTTGGTGCTATTAATCCCTATTTCTATTGCATTAATGTGGGCAAAAAAAGGTTGGTTTTATCGTTTAATTTTCGGCGGTATTGCCATTATTATGGGAGTATGTCTTATCTTTACATACTCCAGAGGTTCATGGCTGGGGCTGATGCTGGCATTAGGCATATTTGCAGTGTTAAGAGATAAGAGGCTTGTGACACTGGGCATTGTAGGTGCGCTTATGCTGCCTTTTGCTTTACCCGCAACCATCATTAACCGATTTACAAGTATAGGAAATCTCAAGGATTCTTCATCAGCGTATCGACTTTCAGTATGGCTTGGCTCACTAAAAATTGTAAAAGATTACTGGCCATCAGGGATAGGATTGGGCAGCGATGCTTTTATTAAGATATATCCAAGATATGCGTTATCCGGAGCGGCCTTTGCACTACATGCGCATAATATATACATTCAGCTGCTGGTGGAGACAGGTATTGTAGGATTTATATCATTTTTATTGCTTCTTTTTATGTTTTACAAAAGTATACTGTCATCCTATTGGAGGACAAAGGACCAGTTTCTCTCCACCATAATGATTGCCCTTTGTGCAGGATTAGCCGGATACCTATTCCAGGGACTGGTAGATAATATATGGTATAATTACCGTGTGATGCTGACGTTTTGGATTGTGATATCCTTGGGTATGACTGCGCATAAATTGGCAGTAAATAGTTCACAGTTCACGGTTCACGATTTACAGTGAGAATAGTGTTGCAGTATACTGCTTAGTTTTTAAAGAGTTTGAGGTGTAAAATAATGATAAAGGTCATTCATGTGCTAAGTGATACAAATATTGGCGGGGCAGGCAGGTGGCTGCTTAATTTTTTGAAATATGTTGACAGGGAAAAGTTTTTAGTGAAAGTTGTTTTACCTCAAGGAAGTTTATTAAAAAGTAAAATTGAAGAACTTAAAATAGAATCATTTGAAGTTCCGGGGATGGCTGACCGGTCTTTTGATATACAATCTATTAAGGCTTTGTATAAAATTGTTAAAAGAGAAAGGACCCAGGTTGTCCATACTCATGCCAGCCTCTCGGCAAGAATAGCAGCCAGGATGGCAGGGGTGAAAGCTATTATTCACACCAAGCACTGTATAGATCAGGATATAGAAAAAGGTGTAAAAAGAGATATCATTGCAGCAGTTAATACGCTGTTGAGCCATAAAATTATTGCCGTTGCCCAGGCGGCAAAAGAAAATTTGATTGCCTCCGGAATTCCGGAGCATAGGATTACAGTAATACACAATGGGGTAGAAAAGCTGGACATAATTCCTCTCACTGAAAGGGAAAAGATAAGGGCGAAATGGAATATTAAGCCTGACGATGTTGTAGTAGGAATTGTAGCACGGTTGGAGGAAATAAAAGGGCACTGCTATTTTATAGAAGCAGCTCATTTAGTGGTTGATAAGAATAAAAGAGCAAAATTTCTTATTGTGGGTACGGGGTCAAGGGAGGAAGAATTGAAAAAACAGGTAAAAAGCCTGGGGCTTGAAGAAAAAGTAATTTTTACAGGACACATTCAAGATGTAGGTAAAATAATGAACATTATAGATATTAATGTGATTTCGTCTCTCTCAGAGGCCTTATGCCTTTCATTAATAGAAGGAATGAGCGTAGGAAAACCGTGTATAGCAACCAATACAGGGGGAAATCCTGAGGTGGTTTTGGATGGGCAGAATGGCCTGCTGGTACCGGTTAAAGATGTTCCCAAGTTAGCAGAGGCGATATTAAAACTGGTCGAAGATGATAAGCTGAGGGAACAGATGGGAATGAGAGGAAAAAAATTTATGGAAGAACACTTTACAGCGCAGGCCATGACAAAAAAAATTGAAAAAACCTATGAAGAACTTATTATGAATTAGGAGGAAAATATATGTCTTTTATTGATAGTAAAGGTAGACTATTTGGCATGATCAGCCTTATTGATTTGCTTATTGTACTGGTCATTTTTTCAGCAGCTGCTGGGATTTATATAAAATACTTTGCAAAAAGTGGACCAGGTGAAGAGTTAAGTAGAAAAGTGCAGTATGATGTTGAAATAAAGGCTCAGACTAAGGAATTTGCGGATGTCATCAAAGTTGGAGACGAAATACGTGAAAGCATAAAAGGCAACTACTTAGGCAAGGTAGTAAAAAAACAGGTCTTGCCGGCAACTGATGTAACCAAGAATTTAGAAAAAGGTAAATTTGAAAAAGTGGAAATTCCTAATGCATATGATGTTATTTTAACCTTAGAAGCAAATGGAGCCGTTACTCCTGACAGCATATTGGCAGAAGGTGTAGAGATCAAAGTAGGACAAAGATTGTATGTAAAAGGCAAGGGATATGCCGGTGCATCTTTTATTATAGGAATAAGATATGAACAGCAGTGAGAGGAGGAATTTCAGTGTTCATTGATGATAAAGGCAGGATTTTTGGAAAGGTTAGCATAGTAGATATTGTTGTAGTACTGTTGATCCTTGCTGCGGTCAGCGGTACCTATTATAAATTCTTTCTGGTTAGAAAGGGAAGATCGGTTGCTCAATTTGATACAATTCAGTACCAGGTTCAGGTAAAGGATGTACGAAAGGCGTCAGTAGATGCGATAGAAGAGGGGGCAGCGATTTTTGATGATGAAACGGGCAACTCCATGGGGAAAATTATAAGCAAGGAAATACAACCCGCAAAGGATTATATTGTCAAGACCGACGGGACTTATGTGGAGGCTGAAAAGCCTGACCGTTATACTGTTATTGTAACCATTGAAACTCCCGGGGTAGAAAATGATTATGGGTATTTTGCAAACGGGACCAGGGAAATTAAAAGAGGTTCAGATCTGAAGCTGAAAACCAGGCTTATTGCAGTGGAGACAAGAGTAATGGATGTAAAGAAAATAGGCGGACAATGAGAGGATAAAAAGATAGCATGTGCGAGTGCACATGCTATCTTTTTACTCAAATAAATTCTTAATTTCATAGCTTACTTCATCTCCGTTAACGGTAACCAGGATATACTTATAATCTTTCACAAGATTAATAATATTATTAGTATCTACCTCCTTTATGCCAGGTGTGCTGATATATCTTACTCCCCTATCCATATCGCTGGCCGTATTCTCATCATTGTAGAAAACAAAGACCGACTTGCCTTTTTTAGCAAGCTGCTCTGTCAGCATATCTTTAAAAAGCTGTGCCTCATACACATCAGTAAAGCCATTCTTACCAGTCAGGGGTTTAGGCAGGAAGATAAATACGTTCTTATTCTTAATATTTTCTATGGAATTTTTGAACCATATCCATTGGTTTGAATCGGTTTTTCTAAAGCCATCATTTGAATTATCCAGATGCAAGAACGTACTTCCTTTAAAATCAAACATATAGTAACCACTGGTAAAAAGGGTAGGTGTATTTAGTCCGGCAACGGTTTTCGTATCAATATTTCCTACAAAAGCGGATAAACTGGTATTTTTATTAAAGGTAGTAACTACTTTACTCATGATAATATTTTCTAAAAGCGTCTTCCTGCTGATCGTATTTCCAAACACTGAGAAACGGAAGTTTTTATCTCCTTTTAACAGTGTGGAAGGTTTATTTAACTCATCAGGAATTTTTTTATCTTCGGGCAGTACTGCTACTGCCTTATCCCCACCATAAACGAAAGTAAGATCATCGAAATAAACGGAACCTTTATTTTTAACCTCAGGGTCAACCTGGACCACATATAACCGAGTTAATTTTATAGGGTGTGAAATGTCAGCAGGAATCTGTGCTTCTACATATTTCCAGCCATCCCAGTCGATTTTGCTGGTAAAATTGATCCGGTAAGGTTTGTTTGCTGAATCACGGATTTCTCCACGCAGCCAGTGATTCATATAGCTGCTGCCGTAAACCCATAGTCCTATTTTACTTACACCCGGGTTGATGGTCAGTCCATCATTGTTAAGCTTAAAATACACCGCTTTGGATTCCGTTTGGTCCGATGTAAAATCAAAGGTAAGTTTACCGGAATAGTTTCCGCTTCTTTTCTGTTCAGATGACAGGCTATAATTTCCTTCAACGTAGGCTGGATAAGCCAGAAAACTTCCATTGTTCTTTTCAAAACCATCTACCACTCCTCCTGAATCGACAGCAATAGAAGCATGGGTATTTACCTCACCCAGGGTGGCTGTTAAAATACCGGAACCTTCTTTTAATGCTTTAATGGTATCGTTTGAGATAGCCGCTATTTGTCCCGGGATATCCCATTTAACATCGGATAGGGAAATAGAGGCAGCATATCCAAAACGATTTTTACCCGTAATTGACAGTTTTACAGCATCACCTGCAGACATATTAAGATACTTGGTATTGAGCGTAATGGACACCGGAGAGCTCAATACATTAAGTTCATGGGTAGCATCGACATTTTCATATGTTGCCTTGATGATACCGGAGCCGACACTGGTAGGATAGAAAACATTTCCTACAAATTTTCCCTGTAAACCACTTGCACTCCACTTAACTTTATTTATATCGATGCTTACAGGATTATAGTTTTGATCGTACGCCTTCACGGTAAAAGCCCTGGAGGTATTTACAAAGACATTTTTATCCGCTGTCTCAATGATAAGGCCTCCAATACTTGTTTTTGGTGCAGAGGACTTTATTCCTATTGCATTGATTACATTCCGGAGGGAACCGTCTGAAACGTTGTTTATCACCTTAAGTTTATTGTCACCCAAGGATTTGGCTACAAGTGTGGTAGAACCTCCGCCATCAAGGTTAATGGCGTTTTTAATGCCTAGATTGATCAACAACTGTGCTAATTCTTCAAGAGTCATCCCTTTACTTTTTATTTGACGTCCATCCACAGTAACCATATATAGGATTTTGCCGGTAGCGTCAGTGCCAAGTGCACTACGGGGATGCAGCCCTTTAATATCATGGGTAAATGGAACTACTTTTCCGTCCTTAACCAGGATTGTGCCTCCGCCTGCAGCCATGGCAAGATTTTTAACGTCAGGGTTAATTGAAATATCCAGTTTTACTGTGTCACCTACTTTTAAATTTTCAATGAGAAAGGGGTCGTACTCCGGAAGGTTGGTGATGATATAGCCATTCTGGGGAATATCTACCGGAGGTTTTTCCCTTCTGATTTCTTTTACGATGTTATTTTCAACAACCACTTCTACAATATTATTGTAAGAGCCCAGGGATTGGGGTCCCCAGTTGCGGTCATAAATTACTATGGAATCCAGCGGGTCATATTTATTAATATGCTTTACCTTTGCAGTCTTGCCGTTAGGGGCAGTAATGGTAATTTGTGATTCCCAATAATTCAAGAGAATGTTTTGAAAGCTGTTCACTGATATTACAGCCATTTTTTCTTCCTGCGCCGGGCTGGACAGCAGTTGGCCATTTTTAACGATGGGCCCGATGGGGTTTCCCCTGTTGCTTGTACCGCGCAGTTTCTGAAAAAAATCTGCATTGATGGCAGCTACCGCATTATTTTGTTCAGCCATGTTTAAGACGTTATCCAGATAGTTTATGCCGTGCTGATCTGTCAACAAATCTACATTCAAATATTTTTCGTTAAGGTCTGCAGTGATTACATCGATATTGAGCCAACCATTATTGGTGAACCTTACAATATTTTTTCTGGTAACTCCTTTTGTAATGATATCTTCGGTAATCTTTTCATAGATAATGATATCGCCTGTACCGGCAAATGCAGTCGTGAAAACATTAAAAGCAAAAAATACAGTCAGAAGTAATAGTAAAACTACTTTATTTGATTTCATATGTAAAACCCTTTCTTAAAAATATATATTATAAAAGACGGTATTAAAATTTTATTAGTTCCCTCTGAACAGAAAAAATGGTTAAATTTATGAAAACATACCCCCTTTCCAGTTTATTATATAATACTTAAACCTTGATGTATATAGTAGATGGTATACCAAAATTTACATTTATGTTAACATTAAATTACACTTCTGTTACTATTCGAAGCATTAGGATCATTCCCGTGGTTACATGTTTCTTAAATACAGATATTGATGTATTGAGATATTTAGCATATAATGAAATTACAGTACTAAGCAGAATATTTATTTATAAGTTTTTTAATATAATTCTTATTTTCAAGTGGAGGCAATAGTAATGCAGAAAAATTACAATATTTTATTAGCACTAATGGGCCTTGAGATAGGGGGAGCGGAAACGCATGTCGTAGAGCTTGCCAAAGGGTTGCAAAAGGAAGGTTTTAACATTATTGTAGCATCCAATGGAGGTGTCTATGAGAAGGAGCTTATAGACAGTGGTATTAAACATTATCATGTCCCGCTGCATAATAAGAAGCCTCATA
Source organism: Petroclostridium xylanilyticum (assembly GCF_002252565.1). NCBI lineage: Bacteria > Bacillati > Bacillota > Clostridia > Eubacteriales > Oscillospiraceae > Petroclostridium > Petroclostridium xylanilyticum. The sequence goes on along the minus strand of NZ_NPML01000012.1, from coordinate 53,931 downwards.
ACGTTATCAGGTCTTATTCTTTGTTAAAGAAAATCATTAAGGATGAGAAAATTGACCTGGTTCATGCACATGCCAGAATTCCGGCATTCATATGCAATATACTACATAACCAGATGCATTTTTCCTTTGTGACAACGGCGCACTGGGTGTTTAATACAGGCTGGGGATTGAAATATATTACAAAATGGGGACAGAAGACAATCGCGGTAAGTGAGGATATAAAAAAGTACCTTATTAAAAATTACAAAATTGATGAAAGCAATATAAAGGTTACCATCAATGGTATTGATACTGAAAAATTTTCATCCCGTATTGATGCTTCTGATGTAAAAAAAGAATTTGGTCTCAACGAGAACAGTACACGCATTGTATACATCAGTAGATTAGACAGCGATAGAAGTGAAGTAGCGTTCCAATTGGTTGAAATAGTTCCTGAGTTGGTGAAGGAAATCAGTAATCTGGAAGTGGTGATTGTAGGTGGAGGAAATGTATTTCACCAGTTGCAGGAAAAGACACAGGGAATAAATAAAAAACTAGGACGCCGCACCATTATTATGACGGGCGGACGTACCGATATTAACAAATTTGTTTCTCTTGCTGATGTATTTATTGGAGTCAGCAGGTCAGCCCTTGAAGCAATGTCTGCCCAAAAACCAGTCATTTTAGCGGGAAATGAAGGCTATATAGGCATATTTGATGAAGATAAGCTGTCCAGTGCGGTCAATAGCAATTTTACATGCCGCGGGGAGAGAAAGTCGGATAGTCAGACGTTAAAGAAAGATATTCTAAAGGTTTTAAATGAGATGGATAAAGAGAGAAGGAAGCAGCTGGGTATTTTAGGAAAACAGGTGATAGAAGAAAGATATTCAGTCAAGCGAATGGTTCGGGATAATATCGAAGTTTATTTAAAACTGTTAAAATAACATATAAATTCATAGTTCACAGTTCACTGTTCACAGATTGACGTGCTGGATTTATTTACTGTGAACTGTGAACCGTGAACTAGTCAAATACAGCAAATTTATTGTTAGCTATAGATGCATGTTTTAAGTTGTATAATAAGACTTTAACAAAAGGGGACAAACCTATGTACGACGTAATTATTTCCGGATATTATGGATTTAAAAATAGTGGTGATGATGCTATCCTAATGGCTATTATTAATAACCTTCGCATGTATAAAAAAGACATAAAAATTATGGTGCTGTCCATGAACCCTGCAGAAACCAGAAGAATTTACGGGGTAGATTCCATAAATCGTTTTAATTTGTTTCAAATTCTGTGGGCCATGAAACATTCAAAATTATTCATAAACGGTGGAGGAAGCCTTATTCAGGATATTACAAGTACGAGATCGCTGATGTATTATTTAAGCACCATATGGCTGGCAAAAAAGATGGGGATGAAGGTAATGGTTTATGCCAATGGAATAGGTCCAATCAAAAAAGACTTTAACCGGAGGCTTACTCAAAAGATTATCAACCAGGTAGATGTCATCACACTAAGAGAGGAAATGTCCAAACGGGAACTGGATAATTTACGAATTGACCGACCTCAGATTAAGGTGACAGCTGACCCGGCTTTAACATTGGAAGCGGTGGAAGATGATGAAATAATCCGTATATTTGAGAAGGAGGGAATAAACTTATCCAGTCCTTTAGTAGGGTTTTCACTGAGAGATTGGAATGAATGTGAAACAGGTTTTGAAGATATCATTGCCGGAATTGCTGATTATATGATTGATACGTATCATATAAAGCCTGTTTTTATTCCCATGCATTATCCACGGGATCTTTCCATTGCAAAGAATATCGTTTCCAGAATGAAGGGAAAAGCGTATGTTATAAAGAATAAGTATAGTGTACCGCACATGCTGGGAATCATAAAGAAAATGGATTTAATAATAGGAATGAGGCTGCATGCTCTAATTTATGCTGCTACTTTCGGGATTCCCGTTATTGGGCTTGTATATGAACCTAAGGTAGAAGGTTTTATGAAACATATAGGGCACACATCAGCAGGCCATGTAAACCAACTGCAGTTTGACAGGTTAAAACAAATGGTAGATGACGTATGGAACCGCAGGCATGAAATAAAAGCAGAATTGGAGAAAAATATTGTCAGGCTAAAGGAAAAAGCCCTGGAAAATGCAAAAATTGCAGTGGAGCTTATAGAAAAAAGATAGTAAAATTGAGCATGGAAGTTCGAAACTGCTGAAAAAGTGCCTCTACAATCATAGATAAAATAGAAAAGATGAAGTTGCAGACTTTACTGCTTTTATAAAATTAAAAAATAGTAAATAAAAGGGAGATATATAAGGAGTTTTTATGTAAAACAACCGGAGAACAGGGGGAAGGAATGAATGCAGCATTACAAGAATAACAGCTATCTTATTTTACTTACTTTTCTGTGTATGATTATTTTCGGATTCATTGAGAATATTAAGGGAACAGTTATACCCCCAATACGGGAACAATTTAATGTAACCTATGGCAGTATCGGAATTATGCTTTTAGTATCATCATTAGGATATCTTGGCACAACTTTGGTAGGAGGATTTGCCGGAGATAAGTTCGGGCAAAAGAAGGTGCTTATATTCGGTTTTCTTTTAACTATTTTGGCTTGTATATCTTTTATTTTTACTAAATCGTTCATTGCTGTTGTTATCTTGTTTTTCCTGGTTAATGCAGGCTTTGGATGCTTTGAAGTTACTGTGAATTCATTAGGAGCACAAATTTTTGTTAGAAATTCTGCAGTAATGATGAATTTGATGCATCTCTTTTATGGACTAGGTTCATCAGCTGGACCTAAATATGCGGGGTGGATATTAATAAGGGATATACCCTGGCAGTATACTTATTTCTATTCACTGATTTTAATAGTTTCGGTTTTTATTTTCTTATGCTTCTCATCCTTTCCTCAAAGGAAACTTGAAGATTCGCGCAATAAGGCATCTTTTAAGGATCTAATTTCCAGTAAAAAAATATGGCTTTTTGTAGGAGTTCTAGGATTTTGTGAAGTCATAGAGCTGGGAACGGGAAATTGGCTGGTAAACTTTTTACAGCAGGTTCGGGGAATGGATGCTGGCAATAGTTCATTTTATCTAACGTTATTCTTTATCACGTTTACAATAGGGAGGCTAGTCGGTGGTTATCTGGCAGAAAAATTAGGTTATGTACAAATCATATTTTATTTTACTATTATTACAATAGTATTATTTATAGGCGGATTGATACTCGATAATAAATTTGCTTTTTTATTTTCACTGATGGGATTTTTTGTTTCTATCATGTTTCCAACAGTAATGGCCATCATAATGAAAGAATTTACGGTTGGTACAAGTTCGGTAATGGGATTTATTATTACAGTATCGGGAAGTGTAAATATGGTCTCCAATTGGGTAGTAGGAAAGACAAATGACTATTTGGGAGTGTTTACTGGTTTTTCAAGTCTTGCAGTATATACTGGTCTCATTCTTGTTTTTCTTACATTACTTGATAGGAAATTGACATTTAATAAGCCGGGAATAATTAGACAAAATTAAAATTAATGCAAATAATCTGGAAAATCCTCAAACTTTTAATATTATTTCATTGATAAAGAATTCCCGCATTTAACCCATGGAGGATATGTATATGAGAAACATTGTTAAACAACTTAACCCTAAATTATTACATTTTGCAAGTTTAGAGTTCTTTTTTTGGATAATGTGTGCTGCCTACTATCCATTTGTTGTTGTTTATCTAAGCAGCAAAGGGTATAACAACACTACTATCGGTATGATCATGGCAGTTAATTCCTTTGTTTTGGTATTTGCCCAACCCTTTTGGGGGATGGTAAGTGATTGGCTGCAATCTGTAAAAAAAGTTTTCATTATATTACTTACAGTATCAGCTTGTATATACTTATCTGTCCCTCTTTATAATTCGGCTTTTATTATTGGTATAGTTCTGGCTGTTTTAACGTTTTTTGAAAGTTCTATGGCTCCTTTGCTGGATAGCTGGGTGGTACAGGGTACAAAATCAGAAGAAAGCATATCCTATGGGAGTGTAAGGTTATGGGGGTCCATAGGCTTTGCAATCATGGTTTATATTTTTGGGAAAATGACGAATATTTTTTCAATTAATATATTATTTCCATCTTATGCAATATTTGCAGTATTGACCATTTTAATATGTATAAAAATCAAGACTGATAAACCGGTAGTATCTGTTTCATTTGCACATTTAAAAGTAGGAAAGCTTTTTAAAAACTATTACTACATCGTCTTTTTGATTTTTGCTACAGTTCTTTTTATACCTCATAGAAGTGCCTTTATCTTTATGCCAAAACTTATAGAAGAATTAGGTGGTAGTAAAGTAGAACTGGGTATTGCCTATTCGGTGATGGCTTTATGCGAAGCACCTATTTTTTTGTTTTCCAAATACCTTACCCAAAAATTTAAACCTGTTCAGATGATATTGCTATCAACGATTTTTTTTACTATAAGGCAATTGCTGTTTTCCATAGCTACTGCACCTATTCATGCGATTTTAATCCAATCCCTCCAGGGACCTTCCTTTGCACTGTTTTTAGCCGGGACGGTATATTATATTGATTCACATGCACCACAGGAATTAAAGGCTTTTGCACAGACTTTTGCTTCAGCTATTTTTGCGGGAATCGGCGGAATTATTGCGAGCTACGGCGGAGGATGGGTTATAGATAATCTCGGTCTTGTCAAAATGTATCAACTGGGAATTATTATAAGTATTGTTATTTCTATTATATTTATTCTTTCATTTCCCGTTGGCAAATTGTTGGTAAAAACGGCTGATATAAAAGAGTAAACAGATTATTGCATTTTGTTAAACCTTTTATTAATATTAAAAATATCGATAACTCACTTTAAAATTATAAATAAATTAAGGTAGTTATCGATGTATCGATGAAATTCGCGAAGTTTGTATTAAGGAAATATTGAATTTTAAACTTCGCTCATTATAATGAATCAATATTTTAAATGATGGAGTGGATGCATTGAATACAGGAGATTATAATCTGATAAAAAATTTAAATCGCAAGATTATACTTGAGAAGATCATTGAAAATGGAAGTATATCCCGTGCTCAGTTGTCTAAAATTACCGGATTGAATAAAGCTACTGTTACATCACAGATCGCAGAGTTATTAGAGGATGGGATAGTAATTGAAACAACGTTTGACATATCTACAGGTGGGCGAAAACCTATTTTGCTAAGCTTGAATAAAAGTGTTGCGTATGCAATAGGCATTGATTTGGATGTAGATAATATTAATTTGTTGCTTACAGATTTAAAAGGAAATATAATAACCAGACGTTGTATTAAAATGAATACATCGTCTTTTGAAGAGACTAAAAAAATTTTAAAAGAAAAGATTCAATTATTAATCGACAGTGTGCCACCTTCCAGGTATGGTGTGATTGGGATCAGTATAGGTATTCACGGTATAGTAGATAAAAATGAAAAGATAGTTTTTGCTACCCATTCAAATTGGAAAAATGTAGATTTGAAAAGTTATCTGTCAGATGAATTTAATATACCCGTCTTTATTGATAACAATACAAATTTATGTGCATATGCAGAAAAAACTTTTTGCGTTGATGATCAAAATATATTATGTTTAACAATTTCTTCCGGAATAGGCCTGGGTATTATTATTAATAATGCTGTTTATAGAGGATACAATGGTTTTGCCGGAGAAGTTGGGCATATGATTATTAACGAAAATGGGAAAAGATGCAGCTGCGGGAATTATGGCTGCTGGGAATTGTACGCATCAGAAAGGTCTTTTTTAGAAAATCTGGCAGCTAAAAAAAATATGGATGGCTGCTCTTTTGAAAATGTTAAACGATGGATCGATGAACAGGATAGGGTGACTTTAGATTTACTTAAAGAGCTGTCTAAAAACCTCAGCAGAGGAATTAATAATGTAATTAATACCTTTAATCCCGAAACAATTATTATTAATAGTGAATTAATTAGTATATATCCAAAAGTTATAGAGGACATAAAAAATAATTTATCATCCAGCATGAATGACTACAGACGAATTCTTTATTCAAAACTGGGTAAGGATGCATGTGCATTGGGAGCCAGTGCTATCGCGATAAGCAGCTTCTTGAATATTTCAGATTTAAGGCTTATGAAAGAATATGAATAAGTGGATGGTAAAATGTTATTCTAAGCATTAAGAATATTTTTATAATTAACTAACTTTAAAACAAAATATTATGAGTTTAAAGTTGATTAATTTCATCGATAACTACATTAATTTATTTTTAACTTTAATATTGGTTATCGATATAATAACTTTAATAAATTTAATGTAAAACAAGCTTGCATTTTTTCAAAAGAAATGTTAAATTTAAATTGATAGTTTGTTTGGTAAACAAACAAAGTTGAAATTGTGGGGTGAGAAAAATGAAAATGACATTTAGATGGTATGGTGACAGTGATCCGGTAACGCTGAGCCATATCAGGCAAATTCCAGGGGTAACGGGTATTGTTTCTGCTATTTATGACGTACCGGTAGGTGAAGTATGGCCCCTGGAAAAAATCTTTGCATTAAAAAATAAGGTTGAAGCTCATGGATTAACTTTAGAAGTTATCGAGAGTGTACCGGTCCATGAAGATATTAAATTAGGACTTCCAACAAGAGACAGGTATATTGCAAACTATCAGCAGACATTAAGAAATTTGGCACAAGCAGGTGTAGGTGTGGTATGCTATAATTTCATGCCTGTTTTTGACTGGACACGTTCTGATCTGAATTACAAATTACCGGATGGTTCTACTTGCTTAATTTACAATGAAGAAACAGTGCAGAAAATGAATCCTTTAACAGGTGATTTGTCATTGCCAGGATGGGATTCAAGCTATACAAAAGATGGATTAAAAGCACTTTTGGAACAATATCAAAATATAACAGAAGAAGATTTGTGGGAGAATCTCCGCTACTTCCTAAAGCATGTTATTGCGGTGGCAGATGAAGTTGGAATCAAGATGGCCATCCATCCGGATGATCCACCGTGGTCAATTTTTGGGTTGCCAAGAATTATTACAAATAAAGAAAACCTGGAAAGATTTATCAACCTGGTTGATAGTCCTAATAACGGATTAACTTTATGTATCGGTTCTTTAGGTGTTAACCCTGCAAATGATATGCCCGAAATAATCCGCTACTTCGGTAAAAAGGGAAGAATACATTTTGCACATTGCAGAAATATCAAGATTACGGGCGAGAAGTGCTTTGAAGAGTCTGCCCATAGAAGTGAAGATGGCTCATTGGATATGTATGAAATATTAAAGGCATTTTACGAATCTGGATTTGATGGGCCAATGAGACCTGACCATGGAAGAATGATATGGGGAGAGACCGGCAGACCGGGTTACGGCCTTTATGACAGAGCTTTAGGAGCGGTGTATTTAAATGGTATCTGGGAAGCGCTGAGAAAAAGTAAGAATGATAATTGAGAATTAATAATTAGTATAATTCTCCATTCTCAATTGTCAATTCTCAATTCAAAACAGGGGAGGGGGATATAATGCAATTACCGTTTGAAATAGATTTGAAAGATAAAGTAGCAGTTATTACCGGCGGCGGTGGAATTTTATGCAGTACTTTTGCAAAAGCATTAGCACGGTGTGGGGCAAGGGTAGCTATACTGGACTTAAGAAAACAAAATGCAGATGCGGTTGCTGAAGAAATTAACGCTCAGGGCGGAACTGCAATCGGCGTTGAAGCAAATGTGCTGGAAATTGACAGTTTAAATAATGCAAAAAAGGTAGTTAACGAAAAGCTAGGGCCTTGTGATATTCTTATTAATGGAGCCGGAGGGAACCATCCTAAGGGGACTACTACAAAAGAATACCTATTTAAAGAAGACCTGGAAAATAAAAATGCAAATATAATTACATTTTTTGACCTGGACCCTAAAGGTATCGAGTTTGTTTTTAATCTTAATTTTATCGGAACACTTTTGCCAACTCAAGTTTTTGCAAAGGATATGGTGGATAAAAAAGGCGCAGTCATCGTCAATATTTCATCCATGAATGCATTTACACCGCTTACAAAAATTCCGGCATACAGTGGAGCAAAGGCTGCCGTAAGCAACTTTACGCAGTGGTTGGCAGTACATATGTCCAGGGTCGGGATTAGGGTAAATGCAATTGCACCCGGTTTCTTTTTAACAGATCAAAACAGGACATTATTAACAAATCCGGATGGTTCATATACTGAACGGGCTCAAAAGATTTTGAGCCAAACACCTATGGGACGTTTTGGCCAAAGTGAAGAATTAATCGGAACGCTTCTATGGCTTGTCGATGAAGGTGCATCGGGTTTTGTAAATGGAACGGTTATTCCGGTGGATGGAGGATTTTCTGCTTACTCGGGAGTTTAAAACATATTAGTTTTAAAAAGTAAAAACAGAGAGTCAAGGGAATTATTCCCTTGACTCAACTTATTTTAACCTGTTGCTTATTTGTAAGCATTATTAAATCTTAATAACACACAAACGTATCTATGTTTCTCAGGTCTGTTCCGAAATATACCCAATTAAATCCGGTTATAATTTAACTCTGGTGTTGCGATAGAAAATATGTTAAAATTTTACTAAATAAAAGTACAAGTGGGGGGATTATATTGAAAAGCTATAGGAAAGAATTATGGTTTGAGACAAAAAACAGAAGGGAATATATAAACATTACACCAATTATTGAGGAGTGTTTAAAAGAAAGTGGAATAAAAGAAGGGATGCTGCTATGCAATGCGATGCATATTACATCCAGCGTATTTATCAATGATGATGAAAGCGGGCTTCACAAAGATATTGACAATTTTTTAGAGAAGCTGGCTCCGGAGAAGCCTTATGATCAATATTACCATAACGGATACGAAGATAATGCAGATGCACATTTGAAGCGCTCCGTAATGGGAAGAGAGGTAGTAGTGGCGGTTACTAATGGAAAGCTGGATTTTGGTCCCTGGGAGCAGATTTTTTATGGAGAATTTGACGGCAAAAGAAAGAAACGGGTACTGGTCAAAATCATAGGGGATAATGATAAGTGAAATATTCATTCTAAAACAAGGGCGTATATTTTGTTTTTGAAGCCGCCCCTTTTTTTATAGATAAGAAGGGGCAGGAGGTAAACAGTTTGCCTATAGTCAAAGGTATAGGGGAATTATCCTTTGTAGGAGATTTAATTAAGGCTGATATAGATAACAGGATTTCCTAACTTGTTAAAAACCGTATCTAATAATATGAAGGGTTTTTCATTTACCAGTTCCATAAATAACTGTAAGTTGATGCAAAAGCAAAACTGATATATATTATAAATAGTTAGTTAAAAAATTAACTAGCAATAACTTATATATAATACCAATTAAAAACTTATAGTTAGTAAATTGTTTTAAAGTCAGTTGTCAGTAAATAACATTGTCTAAAGCAAATGTAATGACAAGAGAGGGGATTATTAAATGAATCTGCAATGGTTTAGAGTACCAAAGGATATTGTATTTGGTGAGGGGACACTAGGATATTTAGCACAATTAAAAGGTAAAAAAGCAATGCTGGTAACAGGCGGAAATTCAATGAAACGTTTTGGTTTTCTGGATGAAGCAAAAATGCATCTGGAAAAAGCCGGAATGGAAGTAGAAATATTTGACGGAGTAGAACCTAATCCATCGATTGAAACAGTAATCAAGGGTGGCAAGGCTATGTTAGAATTCGAGCCGGACTGGATTGTAGCAATCGGCGGAGGGTCTGCACTGGATGCGGCTAAAGTAATGTGGGCATTTTATGAATATCCGGAGTTAAAATTTGAGGATATTATCGAGCCGGGTTCTATGCCAAAATTAAGAAATAAAGCACAGTTTGTTGCTATTCCATCTACCAGTGGAACTGCTTCTGAAATTACAGCATTTTCAGTAATTACCGATACTCAAAAACATATTAAATATCCGATTGTATCCTATGAAATCACTCCGGATATTGCTATTCTTGATTCAAGACTTCCTGCAACCATGCCTCCACATATTACTGCCAATACCGGATTAGATGTAATGACTCATGCGATAGAAGCCTATGTATCAACAAATGCAACGAGTTATACAGACCCATTGGCTATGGAGGCAATTAAATTGGTGTTTAGACAGTTACCGGTTGCATATCAAAACGGTAAAGATTTGCAAGCGAGAACCGATATGCATAACGCATCCACCTTATCCGGAATGGCATTTACCAACTCTTCTTTGGGATTGGTACACAGCCTGGCACACAAAATTGGAGGAGAGTTTGGTGTTACCCATGGTTTAGCGAATGCCATCCTGCTTCCTTATATTGTACAGTATAACCGTAAGGCAACAAATAAATATGAAGAAATTGAAAAGCAGCTTGGTTTCCAAGAACTTTCAGTTGCTTTAAAAGAATTGAATAAGAAGCTGGATATACCTCTTGCATTCAAAGACGTTACAGAAGTGGAGATTACGGAAGAGAAATTCCTTGAAGTATTGGACCGAATGGCTAAAAACGCCTTTGAAGATCCATGTACACTGACAAATCCAAGACAGTCCAGCGTTGAGGATGTGAAAATGATTTATAAGGCAGCATTCTACGGAAATGACCTGTAATCTTTGATATAGTAATAGGCCGGTGACAGCACTTTGTCACCGGCCTGAATTGTGAATAAAAATATAAAAACAGGCGAACATATGTTTGAATTATTTAAGATTTTATGGTAAAATTTTCTCATAAACCTGTTGGAGGTATTTACCATGGAAATTCAAACTAAATTAAAAATTTTATCAGATGCTGCAAAGTATGATGTTTCTTGTTCCTCTAGCGGTAGTTCGCGAAAAAATCAAACCGGGGGTATTGGTAATGGTCACCTTGCCGGAATTTGCCACAGTTGGTCGGATGATGGAAGATGTATCTCACTCTTAAAAATATTATTGACTAATTACTGTGTTTATGATTGTGCTTACTGTGTAAACAGGGTAACAAATGATGTTCCCCGGGCCGCATTTACTCCAGAGGAAGTAGCTGAGCTAACCATTAATTTTTACCGGAGGAATTATATAGAAGGATTATTTTTAAGTTCAGCAATATATAAAAGTCCTGATTATACTATGGAATTGCTACTTAAAGCAGTTAAAAAACTGAGAGAAGAGTACCGGTTTAACGGATACATCCATTTAAAAGGAATTCCCGGTGCAGATTTTCGCCTTATTGCAGAAGCAGGGAAATTTGTAGACCGTATGAGTGTAAACATCGAGCTGCCGTCTCAGCAGGGACTTAAATTGCTTGCGCCCCAGAAAAGCAAGGAATCCATTGTAAAACCAATGAATTTTATTTATTCTCAGATTATACAAAAGAATGACGAGAAAAAAAGGTTTAAAAAAGTTCCATTATTCGTTCCGGCCGGACAAACTACGCAATTAATTATAGGGGCTACCCCTGACCGAGATTTGAATATATTGAAGCTTTCAGAAAATCTTTACCGGCGTTTCAGTTTAAAAAGGGTGTATTACTCCGCCTATGTGCCCGTAGCAAGCAATCCCAATCTGCCCAGCATAACTACCAAGCCTCCTTTAATAAGGGAACACCGGCTTTACCAGGCTGACTGGTTGTTAAGGTTTTATGGCTTTACTGCAAATGAACTATTAGATGAGCAAAAACCTGATTTTGACATAGAGCTAGACCCTAAATCCGATTGGGCCATCAGAAATCTTGGGATGTTCCCGGTAGAAGTCAATCGCGCCGATTATGAGATGCTTTTGCGAGTACCGGGAATAGGTGTCAGGTCTGCATTGAAAATTGTAGCTGCCAGGAGGACCCACCCGTTATCCTATGAAAGTCTCAAAAAGATTGGAGTAGTATTAAAGAGAGCAAAACATTTTATAACCTGTCAGGGGAAGTTTTACGGTGAAGTAGGATTAAATGACAAGCTTATCCGGCAGTGCCTGGTATTAAAAAAACAGGAAAAACCCGATAATGCTTCCCGATTTGAACAGCTTTCCATATTTTCTTTATTACCGGACGATCCAAAGCCGGAAGATACTTTAGCCAGCATAACGGGGGAATTTTGAATGCTCAATTATATTTATGACGGAAGTTTTGAAGGATTATTAACTGCTATTTATGAAACTTATTATCGGCATGAGATACCTGAAAATATCCTGCCGGAACAAAATCTACAGGAACAGCTGTTTTATAAAAATGTACATATTGTTACTGATATTGAAAAAGCAGATAAAGTGTATGATTCCATCAGGGAAAAAATATCAGTATCGGCATTGCAGCATGTATTTTATGTGTTTCTTTCAGAACTGGCAGGTGCAGGTACATGGATTTACCAATATTTGCGGTTTGGATGGAAGGTTGGGAGGGAGGTTGACCTTTATATAACCGATGACCGGGTTTTAAAAATACATACCATAAGCCGGAAGGTAGCCGTTGAACGACACCGCATGCTTGGGTTAATCCGGTTTAGATACCTGGAGGGTGACATATATTATGCCCCCATAGAGCCGGATTACAATATTGTGGGATTAGTAGCCCCCCATTTTGCAAAACGCTTTGCCGGTCAAAACTGGATAATTCACGATGTAAAAAGAAATCTTACGGCTTTATATAACCAGAGGGGATGGATTATAACTGACATAAATGTTAATTCTGAGCTAAACTTAGAAGAAAAAGAAAAGGATTACCAAACACTCTGGAAACAGTATTTTAAAAGTATTGCTATTGAGAGCAGGGTCAATCCAAAGCTGCAGCGCCGGTGCATGCCTGTACGTTATTGGCGGTATTTAGTTGAGAAATGATATATATTTTCAACTTTACAATATTTATCCTGAAATGTAATAAGACTTAAAAAGGATATCTGTATGTTGCAGCAGGTGGCATTAAAGAAGGCTGGTTCAAACTCGCAGGTTTCGGCGTAAAGGAGATGAACATAAGTTTAAGGTTTGAATAAATAAAATTTTTTTCCTACTGTTGCCTAACTTAGCTGTCTTTGTATATAATCTATATAGTTGGTATTAAATTTTGGAAGAGGGATTTTATGTTTCAAATTGCAATTACAGACAGGATGATTGAAAATCTGGCTGCTAATTCAGTAACTTATCAAAGAGGGCTTATGTACTATATGAGCAAGCGGGTTGTCCATTTTGACTTCGATGAGGACGACCTGCGTATCGATGCAACAGTTATAGGAAATGAAGAATATGATGTAGGCATTTTTTTGGGGGAAAATGGTTCAATATGCGGCTTGTTCTGTACCTGTCCTGCTTTTGAGGGCTATCCGGGTGCGTGCAAGCATATTATAGCAGTATTAAAAACAGCGCAGCAGAAGTTTCAAAATAATAAAGTGATACACCTCGTTCGGGATAATAGTATGGCCAATGAAATCTTTCAGTTTTTTGAAGGTCTTAGGGAAAAGCCAATGAAAGAACACATACAATTGGAAGTGCTTTATGAGCTTGAAAGGGGCTATGACCGGCTTCTATCTTCTGTTGAACTGCGTATAGGAAAAGACAGGCTGTATGTTGTGAAGAATATGCAGCAATTGCTTGATAGTATTGTATCAAACCAACCGCTTGAATTCGGCAAAAACTTTACCTTTGATCCTATATCCCATACTTTTGTGAAAGAGGAACAGGGTATTATTGATTTACTTCTCGAGATTCATGAGCATCAAAAAATGCTGGAAGATGCCTTTTTGACACCATATAACCGTGCAAGTGTATTTAAAGGGAAAAAAGTGTATATATCTTCCTTAATGCTGAAGAAACTTTTTCAATTGTTAAAAGGCAGAGTTTTCAAAGCTGTGATACTGGGAAGAGAAAATGGGAATATGGTCATTTGTGAACAGGATTTACCGCTGCAATTTGCACTGACACAGCAAAAAGAAAACCTATTGTTGGACTTGAGTCAAAAAGACAAAATGATTCCTCTTACGGATGATGGCGAATATTTTTTCTTCCAAGACAGAATTTATCAAATATCTGAAAAGCAAAGAAAATATTTTCAGCCTTTCTACAGCAGTTATGTCAATAATAGGGGAAGAGAGATCATTTTTTCGGGTAATCAGAAAGAAAGATTTGTATCTGAATTGCTTCCCTATGTCAGAAGCATAGCGCAGATAACTATTAATAAAGAAGTAGAGGAAAGCATTTACCAGGAAGACTTACAGGCCAGAATTTATTTTGATAAGATTCGCGAAGGCATTTCAGCTAAAATAGAGTTTTGTTATGGAGATATAATCATTAACCCTTTTCAGGGAAAGCAGGCACCTTCAAGCAAAGATAAAATATTAGTACGGGATATGGAGAAAGAAAGAAGCATTTTGGATGCTTTTGAACAGTCGGAATTTAAAGTGGATCAGGGAAAAGTTTATCTGGAGGATGAAGACAGAATCTTTAAATTCGTTTGTGATATGCTCCCTAAGCTGCAGGAACAGGGAGAAATTTACTACTCGGAAGAGTTTAAAAATATAAGAATCAGAGACCCCCATGTGTTTTCAGGGGGAATACGTCTGAGTGAAAATTCAAATATGCTGGAATTTACTTTTGACTATAAGGATATCCCGGCTGAAGAACTGGCAAATATTTTTGCATCAATACAGCAAAAGAAAAAATATTACCGGCTTAAAGACGGGTCCTTTATGCCTTTAAATGTGCCGGAACTGGAACAAATGTCAGAGTTAATGGAGCACCTTGATATTTCGGAAAAAGATCTGGAAAAAAAAGCGGTTGAACTGCCGAAATACCGGGCAATGTATATAGACAGCCGGTTGAGGGAATCCGGTTTGCACCATATTGAAAAGAGTCTTGCTTTTAAACAGTTGGTTCAAAATATTGGTGAACCAGGAGATATGGAATTTCAAGTTCCAATTCAACTGCAGCAAATTTTAAGAGATTACCAGAAAATCGGATTTAAATGGTTAAAGACTCTTGCAGCTTATGGTATGGGAGGCATCCTGGCTGATGATATGGGGTTGGGCAAGACCCTGCAGGTCATAGCATTCGTGCTGTCTGAAAAGGAAAAGCATCTGGGACCTTCGCTGGTGATTGCGCCAACATCCCTGGTATATAACTGGCAGGATGAGATAAGGAAGTTTGCGCCAGACATGAATGCAGTAGTAATTTCGGGTGTACAGAAGGAAAGATACGAGCAGTTAAAAGAAATAGAAAATGCTGACTTTGTAATTACATCCTATCCTCTTATCCGTCGGGACATTGAAATGTATGGTGAATTGAATTTTGCTTACTGCTTTTTAGATGAGGCACAGCACATTAAAAATCCTAATACCATAAGTGCGCAATCAGTTAAACAGATTAGAGCAAGAGGATATTTTGCATTGACAGGGACACCCATTGAAAATTCACTGACCGAGTTATGGTCCATTTTTGATTTTATCATGCCCGGGTATTTGTTCTCCCATGCAAAGTTTATAAAGAAATATGAGACTCCCATTGTTAAAAATCAGGATCATCATGCATTAAAAGAGTTAAGCAGGCACATTCGTCCTTTTATTTTAAGACGAATGAAGAAAGACGTATTAAAAGAGCTGCCTAAAAAGATTGAAAGTAAAATGACTGCTGAGATGACTTCGGAACAGAAAAAGCTGTACCTGGCTTACCTGCACGAAGCACAAAAAGAAGTTGCCAGGGAAATTGAGGTGAATGGCTTTGAAAAAAGCCAGATAAAAATACTCTCTTTACTCACAAGACTAAGACAGCTCTGCTGCCATCCTTCCCTGTTTGTTGACAACTATGAAGGGGACAGTGGAAAAATGTCCCTGTTTCAAGAGATTCTTGAGGATGCTATAGAAGGTGGACACAGAATCTTATTGTTCTCCCAGTTCACCTCCATGCTTGCAATCATCCGGCAGCATCTGGACAGGCAAAATATTGAATACTTCTATTTAGATGGCTCCACAAAAGCTGAAACAAGAGGGGAGATGGTGCAGGCATTTAACCGTGGGGAAGGAAAAGTATTTTTAATCTCTCTTAAAGCAGGAGGTACAGGCCTTAATCTTACGGGAGCCGATACCGTCATCCACTTTGACCCTTGGTGGAATCCGGCAGTAGAGGAACAGGCAACCGACCGTGCTTACCGCATAGGTCAAAAAAATGTTGTACAGGTAATGAAATTGATTACCAAGGGGACCATTGAAGAAAAAATTTATGAGCTGCAGCAAAAGAAAAAGGAAATGATTAATTCAGTTATACAGCCGGGCGAAACCTTATTGTCCAAGATGACACAGGAGGAGATTCAGGCATTATTTGAGATAAATTAATCTGTTGTGCTAGTTCATCTATACGGAAAGAATATTGTGGAAGGGCTTAGAGCCTGTTAATGCAGCGGAGGAGAAGCCGCATCACCTGTTTGAGCGATTAGCGAGTTTGATGCCTTTATTGGGGACATTCCTCGACGAAGGAGAGGTGTGTCCCCTGACCTTAGACGCAAATTTACAGGCTCTTAGCCTTGGAACTCCTTAATTCTTGGAGTATAGGTGAACTAGCACAACGCGTTAAATTAGTACTTTGTTTTTGGTTATTGATGTTTTAGTGTAATTTGTGCTATAATCTTTTTGTAAATAAATTTGGTGATGGAGTTCACCATAACCGCAGAGATGCTAATGACTCCTACTGATAACAAGAACTTATGTTGTCAGTAGGAGTTTTTTGTTGGGAGGGATAAAATGGACATATTACATGCCACAAAGGAAAAACAGGTTTGAAAAAGTACATAGGAAAAAGGTTTACGCAGAATAATACTAAAGCAAATGTTAAAAATAGTACAGGAGGATTATATTATGGCAACAAGTTTGGCAGTTATCATATTATTGGGGCTGCTTGCAAATACTTTGTTTACAAAACTCAAGCTGCCCGGGCTTTTAGGAATGTTAATTTTAGGAGTAATTATCGGGCCTTACGTTTTGAACTGGCTTACTCCGGATATCCTTAATGTATCTGCCGATTTTAGAAAAATTGCTCTTATCATCATATTGTTAAGAGCAGGTTTAGGCATCAGCAGGGATGAACTGGAAAGAGTCGGAAGTGCTGCTATAAAATTAAGCTTTGTTCCGGGGTTGGTAGAAGGCTTTACCATTGCATTTGTATCTACACGAATTTTAGGTTTTTCATTTATTGAGGGAGGTATTCTGGGCTTTATCATAGCAGCTGTATCTCCGGCAGTAGTAGTTCCACAAATGCTATACTTTACTGAAAAGGGGATAGGAACCAATAAAGGGATTCCAACCTTAATACTTGCAGGTTCTTCTATTGATGATGTATTTGCAATAACTATTTTCACAACCTTTTTAGGTTTATATAGCGGAAGTCATGTGAATATTGGAATTCAACTTTTAAATATTCCTGTATCCATCCTATTGGGTATTGGTTTAGGGATTATTATAGGACTGGTATTTGTACATATCTTTAAAAAATACCATATCAGGGATAGCAAAAAAGTGCTTTATATACTTGGCGCTTCAATATTGTTGACGACATTGGAAAACGTTTTGAAAAATAGGATTGAAATAGCAGGGCTTTTGGGAGTTATGACAATTGGATTCATTATCCTTGAAAAGCGACCGGAAGTTGCAAAAAGATTAGCTGTTAAATTTAATAAAATATGGATTTTTGCAGAGATACTCCTTTTTGTATTGGTAGGTGCACAGGTCAATATTACGGTGGCCTTCAATGCCGGTCTTAAAGGACTTGTCATTATATTTGCTGGTTTAATAGGAAGAAGTATAGGGGTCATTATCTCTACGTTAGGGACAAATTTAAACTGGAAAGAGAAGTTGTTTTGTGTCATATCGTATATACCAAAAGCTACAGTTCAGGCAGCAATAGGGGCCATCCCTCTGTCTTTAGGGGTAAAATCCGGAGAAATAATTCTTGCGGTTGCTGTTTTATCCATACTTGTAACAGCACCATTAGGAGCGATAGGAATAAAAGTATCTGCCGGCCGGTTGTTGGAAACAGAGGTATAAAGAACAAAGAACAACAAGAACAATGGGAACAATGGGAACAATGGGGACGGTTCTTGTTGATATGAACAGAGCTAGGGAAACAGAGGGTATGTCTGCTCTGGATATATTTCAGGATAACAGGTATTAATAGAACTGCTGTTAGCAAATCTTGACAATGAGAACCGTCCCTATTGATTCCAAAGTTCATACGAAAAGATACAATTTTAAAAGAAGGACAAATTGTTTATATCACATATCCTCTTGATGAAAAAGAAAATATCGGAAGTTCACATGAGCCTCCACATTTTCTTAGAAAAGCAGAAGAAGATAAGGTCAAAGGAATATTGGAATCTTTATCTTTTTATAGAGAAAATTATATCATCCACTATACCATTTCTAATATTGGTGCAGGAAATGCTATTAATATAAAGTTTGCAATAGATGGAAAACAAACAATGCAACCATTTTCTTTGGTGACCAATAACAGTAAAGAATTTATTATTATTTTGAAATCGGAACTATTAAATAAATTAAATAGGCGTAATCGCTTTATATGTTTCAATTTCGAATATGAAGATGTCGCTTCTATTGGGAAATATGAACAACATGAACGGATTGAGTTATATTTGGAGGATGACAAATCACTAAACACAAGACAAGCAGTTAATGACATTTTATCAATGCCGAAGGATTTATGATGAATTTAAAACGACCCGCAGAAAAGGTACTTAAATATTTCGTTTGAGAAGACCATACTTTTTAACTAGTACATAATCTTTCTACAATGTGACGCATGACTCAAATAATACTAAATACATATAAATCAAGCATAACTTTTCCCGAAAGACTTTATTTTCATTTTGGAAAGACATGATTTTTTCAGGAACGACATTATTTTGTATTTGGAATAAGTTTATTTACTTTGGAACAGGTTTATTTTCCTTGGAACGACTTTTTGACTTCTGGAACAACTTTATTTGCTTAATAGGGTCATGAACGGTAGAAGAGAAGTAAATAAAGTCTTTCCTTTTTACAAAAAAACTCTTTCCAAAGTTGCAGAAAACAGGGTTTTGGAACAACATTATTTTCATTTTGGAACGACTTAACCTGATTTTATCAAAAACCTTAACCCTTACCCCCTAAATCCTTAGTCCTATCTATGTGAATATAAAATAAACTCATTCCAAACCCATCCCCGCAAACCCGCATGGTTGATGGATGGGAGAAAATGGATGAAAATAAAGATGTTCCGAAAAATGGATAGATTCATGGAATGGAATGGGAAAAATGGAAGGAATAAAAGAAAATAAACATGTTCCGAAATAGGAAGAGAAGGGGTAAGGGGAAAGGGATAAGGAGAGAAAGGTAAAATCCTTCGTAATCCGCATGATAAAAGGATTATGAAGGATTGATTTTTTTATTGGATAGCATCCTTGACCCTTGCTCCATACCCCTTTACCCTGTTTTTACGGAACAAGTTTATTTGCAGAGGAACGACTTTATTTACTTTGGAACGAGTTTATTTGATGTTTACAAAAATGTGAATATAAAATAAACTCATTCCCTCCCCAACTCCGCAAACCCGCATGGTTGATGGATGGGATAAAATGGATGAAAATAAAGATGTTCCTCAAAATGGATGGATAGATTGAATTAAATGGGAAAAATGGAAGGGAAAAAAGTAAATAAAGTTGTTCCGAAATAGGAAGAGAAGGAGTAAGGGGAAAGGAATAAGGGAAAAAATAAAATCCTTCGTAATCCGCATGATAAGTGGATTATGAAGGATTGATTTATTTTATTGGCTAACATCCTTACCCCTTAAACCTTGCCCCTTAACCCTGTTTTTACGGAACAAGTTTATTTGCAGAGGAACGACTTTATTTGCAAGGGAAAGAGTTTATTTGATGTTTACAAAAAGGCTTCTGGGAGATTATTTTATTCATATTCCTTACATAGCAATGCTCTGATATAACCCCTGTCTGTACTTGTAGATTCAATATAAAAACCTCTGCCATAGTAAAATCGAACTAATGAAAAAATTTTAGATGCAGTATGAAGATACAGTTTTTTTACACCGAGTTCTCTCATTGCCATATCTACAACATTCATGATTGCCTTACCTACGCCATTATTCTGATAGTTAAGCCTAACACCAAATCTACTAAAGTATGCAGTTTTATCAGGGAATACTTCAACCCTTGCGCTGCCTACCGGAATACCATCGATATAGGCTACAAATACTTCTTTGGTTTCAATATCTCTTTTTATATCTTCATAGGTTTCTTCAAGGGCAGCAATTTTACCTGTAAGTCCTGCCAGTTCCATGTATTTTTGAAAAGCTTCCTGGGTGATTTTTTGAATTTCCGGTATATCCTCAACGGTTGCTTTTCTTACCTCAAAGCTCCAACTTGCCATATTATCCACCTCCAAAACTTAAAAAATCTCTCTATCTCAGTCCTGCATTAAAAGTACCATTACAGCCTTCTGTGCATGCAGCCTGTTTTCCGCTTCATCAAAGATTACAGACTGTGGACCGTCAATGATATCTTCGGTTACTTCAAAACCTCTATAAGCCGGTAAGCAATGAAGGAAGATAGCATCCTGTTTTGCTTTAGCAAATAGTTCCTTATTTACCTGATAAGGCTTAAATATCTTGATTCTTTCTTCTTTTTGGGCTTCCTGTCCCATACTTACCCAGGTATCTGTATATACGACATCGGCATTGGATATAGCTTCTACAGGGTCATTGGTAATGGTAATGTTACACCCGGTAAGTTTTGCATCATTTTTCGCATTCTCCACAATTTCAGCATTACATTCATATCCTTTGGGTGTAGCTACTGCAATGTCCATTCCCACTTTTGCACACCCGTAAAGAAGGGAATGGGCCACATTGTTTCCATCTCCAATATAGGCCATCTTTAATCCTTCCAGTTTGGATTTATGTTCATAAACAGTAAGAAGATCAGCTAAAGCCTGGCAGGGATGGAGGAGGTCGGTCAACCCATTTATAACCGGTACAGAACCATACTTAGCCAGATCCTCTACGTCGCTGTGTTTAAATGTCCTTATCATAATTCCATCCACATATCGGGAAAGCACATTGGCCGTGTCGTAAATGGTTTCACCCCTTCCCAACTGAATGTCATTTGAACTAAGGAAAAGGGGGTATCCTCCCAGTTGATACATACCTACTTCAAAGGATACCCTAGTCCTAGTGGAGGATTTGGTGAAAATCATTCCCAGAGTCTTGCCTTTTAAAAGGTGATGTTGTATACCGTTTTTTTGTTCATACTTCAACTTTTCAGCCAGTTTAAGAATATTTTGAACTTCATCTACTGTTAAATCGTGTATGCTTAATAAATGTTTCATGATTGTAACTCCTTTCAATATAGTGAGGAATGGGGAGAATATTCATCCAAAGCATATATATCAATTGAACTATCCTCATTTATACTCTCAAGTGCCGTTAATGTAGCATTTACGGTATCCAGAGAGGTTATGCAGGGTACATTGTATTCCATAGCTGTACGTCTTAAGAAAAATCCGTTTCGAGTACTGATTTTTCCTTTGGTAGGTGTATTGATAACCATATCAATTTTATCTTCCTTAAGCCATTTCGGTACTTCATCCATCGGGATAAGGCTTAAGTTTACTCCTTTTTCGTTTAAATACATATAGGTATTGTCAGTTGCAAAAAGTTTATATCCCATTTTTAAGAGTTTATTGGCAATTCCAACACTTTCATGCAAATTTCTCCGTGCAATGGACAACAGTACATTTCCACCGTTTGGAACCTTAAGGCCGGAAGCTATAAGGGCTTTATACAATGCTTTGTGATAATCCTTATCTACCCCCATTACTTCACCTGTGGATTTCATTTCCGGACCAAGGAATGTATCTACGGTAGTCAATTTGGAAAAAGAGAAAACCGGAGCTTTGACAGCTATAAAGCTGGATTCTTTCGCCAGCCCTGATCCATAACCCATTTCTTTTAATGACTCACCCATAATGATCTTGGTCGCCAGTGTAATCATAGGAATACCGGTTACCTTGCTTAGGATGGGAACTGTTCTGCTGGCACGCGGGTTGACTTCAATTACATATACTTTATTGTTTTCATCCAGTACAAACTGTATATTAAACAGGCCTTTTACCTGTAATGCTTTTGCTAACTTTAAAGTATAATCAATGATAGTATTTTTAGTTGTCTCATCCAAAGTCTGAGGAGGATAGATAGCTATACTGTCTCCGGAATGGACGCCGGCCCGTTCTACATGTTCCATGATGCCCGGGATTAAAACATCCGTACCATCAGAAATACCATCCACTTCAACTTCTTTACCGGTAATATATTTATCCACCAGTACAGGATGCTGGGTTGAGATCTCTACTGCAAGCTGCATATATTCTTTTAATTCTTTATCGTTATAAACAATTTCCATTGCCCGGCCGCCAAGCACATAGGACGGTCTCACCAATACCGGATAACCTATTGTATTTGCAATTTGTACAGCCTGTTCAACAGAAAACGCGGTGCTGCCGGGCGGTAGGGGAATATCCAGCTTTTCTAAAAGCTTGAGGAATTTATCCCTGTCTTCTGCAATATCGATATTTTCTACATCTGTGCCCAGGATTTTTACCCCGGCCTGATGCAGCGGACCGGCAAGGTTGATAGCTGTTTGACCTCCAAACTGGACAATTACACCTAACGGCTTTTCTTTATGAACAATATCCAGTACACACTCTTTGGTAAGCGGTTCGAAGTAGAGCTTATCCGAAGTATCAAAATCTGTACTTACCGTTTCAGGATTATTATTAACAATAATAGATTCAACCCCTAATTCTCTTAAGGTCTGCACCGAATGTACACTGCAATAGTCGAATTCAATCCCCTGGCCTATTCTTATAGGGCCGGAACCTATAACCAGTACTTTCTTTCTGTTAGTTTCCAGGGCGTCATCCTTGCCTTCATAAGTAGAGTAATAGTAAGGGGTAGCAGCTTCAAATTCACCGGCGCAGGTATCCACCATTTTATATACCGGGTGAATGTCAAACTCTCTTCTTTTAGCAATTACTTCATCTACGCTTGTTTTCAGCAGGTTTGCGATATATGAATCGCCAAACCCTATCTTTTTAGCTTTATTCATTAAGTCGTAACCAATGGAGTCAATATCGGTTTTCATGATTTCTTCAGCAAGAAGGACAATTTTTTCAAGCTTTTTGATAAAGAAATAATCTATCTTTGTAATATCAACAATCTGTTCTACGGTCACACCTTTTTGCAGTGCTTTGCACAGCGCAAAAATTCTATCATCCTGAGGTGTCTTGATATATTCTAAAAGCTCTTCCACCGTTTTATTTTCAAACTCTTTTAAGCCCAGTTGATAGTTAAGTTTAATATCCAGGGAGTCTATTGCTTTTAACAAAGACTCTTCGAAGGTTCTGCCGATTGCCATGACTTCCCCGGTAGCCTTCATCTGTGTTCCTAAAGAACGGTTAGCGGAACCAAATTTATCAAACGGCCATCTTGGCACTTTGGTAACCACGTAATCAAGGGACGGCTCAAAACAGGCGTAAGTATTTTTTGTTACCGAATTTTTGATTTCATCCAGGTTCATTCCAATGGCGATTTTGGCGGTTACCCTGGCAATAGGGTATCCGGTGGCTTTTGAAGCCAGTGCACTGGAACGGCTTACTCTTGGGTTTACTTCTATCACAACATACTCAAAGCTGTTGGGATTTAAAGCAAATTGTATATTGCAGCCACCGTTGATTTTAAGAGCGCGGATAATTTTAATAGAGGCAGACCTTAACATTTGGTATTCGACGTCGGAGAGCGTTTGGCTGGGGGCAACAACAATGCTGTCTCCGGTGTGTACCCCCACCGGGTCAAGATTTTCCATATTGCAAATAACGATACAGTTATCCGCATTATCCCGCATTACTTCATATTCTATTTCTTTCCAGCCCGCAACGCTTTGTTCAAGAAGTATCTGCTTTATCATGCTCATCTTTAAACCGCGGCCGGCGATATACTTAAATTCTTCCATATTATTGGCAATACCGCCTCCGGTACCCCCTAAGGTATAGGCCGGACGAATAATAATGGGGAAGCCCACTTCTTCAGCAAAGGCAATCGCATCCTCCAGATTGGTTACAATGGTACTATGGGGAACTTTTTCACCTATTTCCTCCATTGTTTTCTTAAAAAGCTCTCTATCTTCAGCTTTTTTAATTGATTCCAGGGAAGTACCCAAAAGCTCAATTCCAAGCTCATCCAGTATACCGTCTTTTGCCAATTCAACTGCCATATTCAGTCCGGTCTGTCCGCCAAGAGAAGGGAGAATTCCATCCGGCCTTTCTTTGTAAATGACTTTTTTTACAAAGTCCAGCGTGATAGGTTCAATATATACTTTATTTGCAATTTCCATATCAGTCATTATGGTTGCAGGGTTGCTGTTAATGAGTACAACTTCAATGCCTTCTTCTTTTAAGGATTTGCACGCCTGGGTGCCGGAATAGTCAAATTCAGCGGCCTGACCGATAATAATTGGGCCGGAACCTATTACCATTACTTTCTTTATATCTGGTCGTTTAGGCATTGGAGCTCACCTCCATCATTTTTATAAAATCATCGAATATATAGGCCGAATCCTGAGGGCCCGGTGCAGCTTCAGGATGGTATTGCACGCTTATAATGGGCAAATATTTATGTCTAAACCCTTCTACCGTATTATCATTTACGTTGAGATGGGTAATCTCGATATCTTTACTAAAATCTTTTTCCAATGCATAGTTATGATTTTGAGAAGTGATATAAACTCTTCCTGTAGTAAAATCCTTAACAGGGTGATTGCCGCCATGATGTCCAAATTTTAGTTTGTAGGTATTTCCTCCCAGGGATAAACCTAGTAACTGATGTCCAAGGCATATACCCATCATTGGTTTTTGACCAAGTAACTTTCTGGTATTTTCTATAACCCAGGGTAAATCCTTTGGATCTCCGGGCCCATTGGAGAGTAGGATACCGTCAGGATTGATTGCCAAGACATCCTCGGCGGTGGCAGTACAGGGAAATACGTACAGATTGCACCCCCTGCTGTTTAACGACCTTAGAATATTTTGTTTAATACCAAAGTCCATTACTGCAACTTTTTTACCGGTGCCGTGTATATTATACATTTGCTTTGTACTGACTTCTTTTACAAGCTCTCTTTTTATTAATGCTTTTTCTTTTACTTTTTCCCGGAGAACTTCCGGATCCTCGCAATCTGTTGATATTACGCCATACATGCTGCCAAAATTTCTGATATGCTGCGTCAGACTTCGCGTGTCGATGTCTTTTATTCCAATAATATTATATTTTTTAAGATAGTCTTCCGGATTAATGCTGCACCGCCAGTTACTTGGTGCATCACACAGTTCTTTTACAATAAATCCCTGGGCATGAGGTTTATAGGATTCATTATCCATTTCATTGAATCCATAATTACCGATAAGGGGATAGGTCATTGTAACAATCTGCCCGTTATAGGAAGGATCAGTCAATATTTCCTGGTATCCGGTCATACATGTATTAAAAACCACTTCTCCAAAGGTTTCTCCGGTAGCTCCGAAAGAATTGCCCCAGAACGTGGTACCGTCTTCAAGTACAAGTATTGCTTGCATATTATGCTCCTTTCAAAATTGGTTCACGGTTCACTGGTCATAGTTCACAGACAAAAAACTTAATAAACTGTACCATACTGTTAACTGTGAACCGTGAACTGTGAACTACCTAATATCTTATCTAATGCCTCAACTAACTTATCAATTTCTTCTGTTGTTACTATAAGAGGTGGTAAAAAGCGTAACACCTTCGTTCCTACACTTCCTACAAGGAACCCTTTTTGAAATAGCTTTTTCATGAATTCTTTTGATATGTCACTGGTGAATTCCAGCCCTATCATTAATCCTTTTCCACGTACCTCATTGATGATACTGTATTTATCTTTTAATTCCTGCAGCCTGGTCTTAAAATATTCACCCATTTTTGCTGCATTTTCAATTAGTCCGTCATTGAGAAGTATATCCATTACTGCCAGCCCTGCTGTACAGGCGAAAGGATTGCCGCCAAAGGTTGAACCGTGGTCGCCGGGTTCGAAGGCGGAAGCCACATGCTGCTTTGCACATACGGCACCGATGGGGATACCGCCGCCCAATGCCTTGGCCAGAGTGAATATATCCGGTTCTATATTGAAGTGCATATATCCGAATAATTTTCCCGTCCTTCCCATACCGGTTTGAACTTCATCAAAGATTAACAACAAATCATTTTCATCACATAATTTTTTTACCTGTTGCAGGTATTCTTCAGTGACAAGATTTACACCGCTTTCTCCCTGGATGAGTTCCAGCATAATGGCACAGGCGGAAGGAGTAATTGCTTCCTTTAATGCTTCCAGGTTATTTATTTCAACATGTTTAAAACCTGGTGTCAGTGGAGCATAAGGTT
Organism: Petroclostridium xylanilyticum; assembly: GCF_002252565.1. Classification (NCBI taxonomy): domain Bacteria; kingdom Bacillati; phylum Bacillota; class Clostridia; order Eubacteriales; family Oscillospiraceae; genus Petroclostridium; species Petroclostridium xylanilyticum. The sequence continues at coordinate 27,426 of NZ_NPML01000012.1, read as the reverse complement.
TTTGATATTTTTCCTGTCCTGTTGCAGCAACGGTGGTTAATGTTCTTCCATGGAATGAATTTTTAAGTGTAATAATTTCATATTTATGCGTTAATCCTTTTTTCTTAAAATAGATTCGTGCAAGCTTAATTGCCCCTTCATTGGCTTCTGCACCGCTATTGCTAAAAAACACCTTGTCAGCACACGAATTTTGAATCAATGTCTTTGCCAATTTGGCTTGAGATTCTATGTAATAAAGGCTTGAAGTATGAATCAATTTATCAAGCTGAGATTTTAAGATTTCTGTAAATTTAGGGTGACAGTGCCCAAGGGCATTTACTGCAATTCCACCCAGAAAGTCATAATATACCTTGTCTTCCAGATCCCACAGATTAATACCCTTACCATATCTAAAACATACGGGGATTCTATCTCCAAATACATTCATAAAATATTCTTTATCCATCTGTATAATATCTTGCAAAGTCATTGTTAAGCCTCCTTTATTGTTAGCATTATACATTAGAGGCTGTGAATCGAAAGCAGCAAAGTACTATACTACCCGCTACCTACTACTCACCACCCACTTAATTTATAAATAATTATACAATTTATTGCATAAAAATGCAATAAGTAAATGTATAGATTAAAATTATTTTTCAAAAAATATAATAAATTAACGTTCTTTCTATCATATTTAAACTGGCATAAAATGAGTTAAATTATGAGGGAATATATTTGAAATACATGCTTTAACAGACGCTATAAAGTCTGCAAAAATTAAGGAGGTAGAATTATGGCAAATAAGAAGCAAAAACCCCTTATTAAGGATGAAAGAACAGAGGATACAACCCAATATGGGGAATTTATCTCATCATTCCATCAGTGGACCAGTTCTGAAAGGCAAAGAGCCAATGCAAGGCACTTAGAAAAGGTTGCAGATATGGACCAACCGGCAAATATAAAGAGAAGGGGATTTGAACAATTAGCCGAACAAGATGAAAAAAAAGAATCTGATATATAAAAGAAATGAAGGATTAGATGAAAATAATGGGCAGTGGGGAGTAATAGTGGGAGGACTAAAAAACTCTCCACTATTTTCATGCTGACGCTGAAAAACTGCGTAATCAATTAATTATAGATGATTTTATAAGTTATAAGGTGATATATTGGTATATTTAAAAATTACGGAGTTTAAATTACTCTGTTGAGAGATATTTACAATTGAATTTTTATTAATAAAAGGTATAATGAAATTAAAGTCAAAGAAAGTCAAAGTCAGGAGAGGTTGATTGTGAGAATAAGTGATATTATTGAAAATTTTCTTAAAGAATTGATAGAAGAGACAGATGGTGTGGTAGAAATTCAAAGAAATGAATTAGCCAACTACTTTAATTGTGTACCCTCACAAATTAACTACGTCATTGACACCAGATTCACAGCGGAAAAAGGTTACATTGTACAGAGCCGTCGTGGCGGTGGGGGATATATAAAGATAAAAAAGATAAATATAAATAAAAGTAATTACCTCATGCATATAGTAAATAGTATCGGAAATTCAATTACCCAGCAATCAGCAGAAGCATTTATCAAGAATTTTCTTGACTATAATGCTGTTACAGAAAGAGAAGCAAAGATGATGCAGATTGTAGTGAGTGATAAGGTATTAAACGTTCCACAACCTATGAGAGATGCCTTAAGGGCAAACATATTGAAGAATATGATTTTGAGTTTGATATGAGAGTTTAGTTCACAGTTCACAGCTATTACTTCAATTTAAATTTCTGTAAACCGTGAACAGTGAACCATATATAAAAGGAGAGTGACGGAAATGATATGTCAAAGGTGCCAGCAGAGGCCTGCTAGCGTACATGTGACCCAGATTATTAATAATGAAAAAAAAGAGGTACACTTATGTGAACAATGTGCAAGGGAAAATGAGCAAATAGCATTTAGCAATCCTTTTAATTTTGCTTCCCCTTTTAGCATTAATAATCTAATCACTGCATTTTTAGGCAATGGCTTTGGCTATCAAGTAAAGCAGCCACAGGAGCCTTCGGTTATGCCAACATGTCCTGTGTGTGGAATCACTTATGAACAGTTTGCGAGAAGCGGAAAGTTGGGCTGTGCAAATTGCTATAGTGTATTTAGCGATACTTTGGAACCTGTTTTTAAGAGAATTCATGGCAACACCTATCATAATGGAAAATTGCCGCAGAGAACAGGCGGCAAGATAAAAGCCAAGAAGGAAATAGAAAGACTAAAATCCCAGTTGATGAGTGCTATACAAAGAGAGGAATATGAGAAGGCTGCACAACTCAGAGACCAGATAAAAGAGCTCGAGGTACACCTAAAGGAGGAAGCATAATATGTCTAAATGGTATGTTGAACAAGGCCCGGAATGGGATGTAATCATCAGCAGCAGGATAAGGCTTGCAAGGAATTTTAGAAATATTCCGTTTCCTGTACGTATGAATAGGGAACAGGGAGAGCAGGTTATCCAAAAAAGTAAAAATGCCATTTTAGAAAGTAATACTGTATTATCAAAGGATTTTGAGTTTATTCCTATGAATAGGTTGAATGTTATAGATAGACAGGCAATGGTGGAAGAGCATCTTATAAGTCCTGAAATGCTGCAGGATACACATTCAAGGGGAGTGCTTATAAACAGAGACCAAAAAATCAGTATAATGGTGAATGAGGAAGACCACTTAAGATTGCAATGCATTTTCCCTGGATTACAACTGGATGAAGCTTGGGATTTAGCAAATAAGATAGATAATATTCTTGAAGAAAGAATTGAATATGCCTATAGTGAAAATTATGGCTATCTTACCAGTTGTCCTACCAATGTTGGCACCGGAATGAGAGCATCGGCTATGGTTCATCTTCCTGCACTGGCAATGACTGGACATATCAATAGCCTGCTAAGTGCTGTAAGTAAGCTTGGTATTGCAGTGAGAGGACTTTATGGAGAGGGCAGTGAAGCCAGGGGGAATATCTTTCAGATATCCAACCAGGTTACCCTGGGAATGTCAGAGGAAGAGACTCTGGAAAATTTAAAAGGGATTATCAAACAGATTATTGAGCAGGAAAGAATAGCAAGAAATAAAATATTAAAAGAAAGTAGATTAAAATTGGAGGATAGATTATATCGTTCTTTTGGAGTATTCTCAAATGCCAGGGTAATGTCTTCAGAAGAATTTATGAAGTTATTTTCCGATGTTAAATTAGGCGTAAATCTGGGCATAATAAAGGGGATACCGTTAGAAACGATAAATGAACTTATGATTATTACTCAACCGGCAAATATTATGAAACGGTATGGAGAAAATCTGAGTGCTGAAGAAAGGGACGTAAGAAGGGCAGAACTGATTAGAGAAAAGATTAAGATTTAGATTAAAATTAAGAAGGTATAGATATAGTAATGCTATATTATAAATGCAGAATTTACAATTTGAGGAAATAGTTCGGAACTCGGAAGTTTGCACTAGCTTTGGGAAGGAATTCTACGAGCTCCAAACTCCGAACTCCGAGCTAAAAAAAGAAAGGAGAGAGTTAACATGGCTACATTTGAGAACAGATTTACTGAAAGAGCTGAGAAAGCCTTACGAATTGCACATGAAAGTGCAATGGAATTGGGACATAATTATGTTGGAACAGAACACATTCTTTTAGGTTTGCTAAAGGAAGGCGGCGGTGTCGCAGCAAGGGTACTGCAAAATCAGGGAATTACTGAAGAAAAAGTTATAAGAAGAATAGGTGAGCTTATCGGTATTTCGGAAAAAACAGGGGAACAACCGGCAGGTCTTACTCCCAGAACCAAAAGGGTCTTAGAGTTGAGCTTTGTAGAAGCAAGACGAATGGGGCATAATTACATCGGGACAGAACATATTCTTTTGGGGATTATGCGAGAAGGAGAAAGTGTTGCTGTTAGGATCTTAAATGATCTCGGGTTAGATATCCAGAAACTATATGCAGAAATTGTACGCTTATTAAATGAAGAAACCCCGGGTGCAACAGGAGCACCAAGAGCTTCAACAAGTTATGCTAATACTCCTACCCTTAATCAGTTTGGTAGGGACCTTACCGAGATGGCAAGGGAAGGAAAGTTTGACCCTATCATCGGAAGGGACAAGGAAATTGAGCGGGTAATCCAGATTCTGAGCAGAAGGACCAAAAATAATCCGTGTTTAATTGGGGAACCCGGGGTTGGTAAAACTGCGATAGCAGAAGGATTAGCTCAAAAAATAGTGGAAGGAAACATTCCCGAAATTCTTAAAGATAAAAGGGTTGTTACATTAGACCTCTCATCCATGGTAGCCGGGGCAAAATACCGTGGTGAGTTCGAAGAAAGACTTAAGAAGGCTATGGATGAGATCCGTAAAGCTGGAAATGTAATTTTATTTATTGATGAAATGCATACGATCATTGGAGCTGGCGCCGCTGAAGGGGCAATAGATGCTTCCAATATATTAAAACCTTCTCTGGCCAGGGGAGAATTGCAGGTAATCGGAGCGACTACGTTGGATGAATATAGGAAGTATGTAGAAAAAGATGCTGCTTTAGAAAGAAGGTTCCAGCCTATTACCGTAGGAGAACCTACTGTTGAAGAAACCATTCAGATTTTAAAAGGTATTCGAGATAAATACGAGGCTCACCATAGAGTTAAAATTACTGATAATGCTTTAGAGGCTGCGGCAAAGCTTTCAGATAGGTATATTACTGACAGATTTTTGCCTGATAAAGCTATTGACCTGATTGATGAAGCGGCTTCAAGGGTAAGATTAAAAACTTTCACTGCGCCTCCGGACTTAAAACAACTGGAAGAAAGAATCGAAAAAATGAGTAAGGAAAAAGAGGAAGCTATCCGTACCCAGGAATTTGAAAAAGCTGCAAAAATAAGAGATGAGGAACAGGCTTTAAAGAAACAGCTGGAAGAAATGAAGAGTAATTGGCAGCAAAAGAACCAGACAAATATGTCAATTGTAACAGAAGAAGAAATTGCAGAGATTATTTCCAGTTGGACAGGAATACCGGTAAAACGTCTGGCCGAAGAAGAAAGTGAGCGTCTCTTAAAGATGGAAGAAGTCCTTCATAAGAGAGTAGTAGGCCAGGAAGAAGCTGTAAAAGCAATTGCAAAAGCCATTAGAAGAGGCCGGGTTGGATTAAAGGATCCTAAGAGACCTACAGGATCATTTATATTTCTTGGCCCGACAGGGGTAGGTAAGACAGAATTATCTAAAGCCCTGGCAGAAGCAATTTTCGGCGATGAAGATGCCATGATCAGGATTGATATGTCTGAATACATGGAGAAACATACGGTATCCAGGCTGGTTGGTTCACCGCCAGGATATGTAGGGTATGAAGAAGGTGGTCAGCTTACCGAGAAAGTTAGAAGAAAACCTTATTCAGTAGTGTTATTTGATGAAATAGAAAAAGCGCACCCTGACGTTTTTAACATTCTTCTTCAAATTCTTGAGGATGGTATACTGACAGATGCTCAGGGAAGAAGGGTTGATTTTAGAAATACAATCATTATTATGACATCTAATGTAGGAGCTCGTATGATTACCGAACCTAAGAAATTAGGTTTTGCAGTTACAACTGATGAAAGAAAAGAAAACTATGAGACTATTAAAAATAATGTAATGAGCGAGCTGAAAAGAACCTTTAGACCGGAGTTTTTAAACAGAATTGATGAAATTATTGTATTCCATCAGCTTGAAGAAGAACATATCAAGCAAGTAGCAACCCTGATGCTGAACAGGTTAATAGATAGATTGAAGGCAAATGAAATGACTGTAGAAGTTACTGATGCAGCGAAAACAGTGCTTGCAAAAGAAGGGTTTGATCCGGTTTACGGCGCAAGACCATTACGAAGAGCAATACAATCAAAGGTTGAAGATAAGTTAGCGGAAGAAATGCTTGAAGGAAAAATAAAATCAGGAGACCATGTAGTTATAGATGCTGAGAATGATCAAATCGTAATAAAAAAGAAATAATGATTAGTGGGTGATGGATAGAAATAATCTATCACCCACTAAATAATGTTCTTTTGTTTACATATTTGTACAAGGCTAATGTATAGCCCAATAATTTCTTCTTCAATACTGCGGTTCCAATTTTCAGAAATGGGATCATTGCGTTGAAAAGATTCCAATACTCTGGATAATGAGTCGCACTGGTCAATTTTAGACTTAATATCATCCAAGGTTTTTCTTATTTGTACGGCATTCGACGTATCCATTACTATTCCCCCAATATTTGATTCTATTTCTTAAAGCAGTAATTATTAAGCTATGACTACATAAGAAATAGATCTTACTATTATTTATTTATGTCTATTTAATAATATTCAGACTATAAGGAATTTATTACAAAAATTAGTTGTTGACTAAATTATAGTAATCATTACCTTCTAGTTAAATAGTAAAATAAATAAACATAATTTATAGTCATAAAATGTCAAGTTCTAACAATATATAGGGAAAAATGTCGGAATTATGCACTTATCACTACAATATATAGTTATTCCAAAAATATTATAGTATATCTGGTAAAAAAATGCAACAAAATTAATCGAATTTTTGTAAAAATACATAAAATCAAGCTCCTCTGCACTTCCCATGTCTAGGAATTGGTACAAGCACATAATTTCCTACGAAAATAAAACTGCAATTATTTTCATTATACTTTGTGAAAACAACTTTTCATGAATGTTTCCTAGCCATTAAAAAATAGTGGAGAGAAATTACTGGAATAATTTCTCTCCACCTATTATCCTAATTATTATTTATTTTGTTATCATTGTTCCAATACCTGTATCGGTGAAAATTTCTAGGAGTATGCAGTGAGGAATACGGCCGTCAATAATGTGCACCCTGTTTACACCGGCTTCAAGCGCTTCAATACATCCTAATACTTTCGGTATCATACCACCATTGATAATTCCTTTATTAATTAATTCGTAGATTTCTTTCTTACTAATTTCCCAGATGATATCATCGCTATCGCTTGAATATTTAATACCCTCTACATCGGTAAGCAGCATTAATTTCTCAGCCTTTAGAGCAGAAGCTATGGCACCCGCCACAGTGTCTGCATTGATATTATAGCTTTGGCCGTCTTTACCGACTCCAACAGGTGCTACTACAGGGATATACTCATCTTTCGCAATTAATTCCAATACTTTTGAATTGATGTTTGTAATTTTTCCAACATATCCGATATCCGTTTCTACTCCGTCCACTACTGTTTTATATTGTTCACATTCAATCAGATTTCCATCAATGCCGCATAATCCTATTGCCTTTCCACCCTTACAATTTAGCATTGAAACAATTTCTTTGTTGGTTTTTCCCACTAATACCATTTGTGCAACTTCTATAGTTTGTGCATCGGTTACCCTCAAGCCATTTACAAATTTACTTTCAATATTGAAATTTTTAAGTGCTTTTGTAATATCAGGCCCCCCACCATGTACGATAATTGGATTGACGCCGATATACTTGAGAAGTGTAATATCCTCCATAACCGAATTTTTTAAGGTTTCATTTATCATGGCATTTCCACCATATTTTATTACTACGGTTTTTCCATATAACTTTTGAATATAAGGCAAAGCCTCAATGAGTATGCCGGCCTTTTTAATCAATATGTCCATATTTAATGTTCCTAACTTTTTATCTAGAATTTGCATGCTTAACCCCCCTAAATATAAAGTCCCGGTGCAGCGAGTCCCATCTTTTCGTCCAGCCCAAACATAATATTCATATTCTGTACGGCCTGTCCGGCTGCACCCTTTATCAGATTATCCAAAGCGGAAACTACTACCACCCTGTTCAATCTCTCATCAACCACCAGTCCGATATCTACAAAGTTCGATCCGGCAACATGGTTGGTTTCCGGAAGTTGGCCCTCATCATATATTCTGATAAAGAATTCATCTTTATAATATTTTTTATAAATATCCAATAGTTGTGCAGTTGTATACTTTTCTTTTAAATTAGCGTAAATAGTGCTTATAATTCCCCGTTTCATTGGAATCAGGTGAGGTGTAAAAGAAACAATTATTTCCTCTTGGGCTACAAGGCTTAATTCCTGTTCAATTTCAGAAGTATGCCTGTGAGTAGCGATTTTATATGCTTTCATATTTTCTGTACATTCACAGAAATGATAATCCAAAGCCAGACTTCTTCCAGCACCGGACACCCCAGACTTTGCATCAATAATAATATTATTTGTATACACTAACTTACTTGCAAGTAAAGGAACCAGCCCAAGGATGGAACAGGTTGTATAGCACCCTGGATTGCCTACAAGGCAGGTGCCAGCTATTTTATCTCTATGTAATTCCGGTAATCCGTAAACCGCGCTTTCTAACAATTCAGGATTTTCATGTTTTGTACCGTACCATTTCTCATATACTGAAACATCGTTATATCGAAAATCGCCGCTTAAGTCAATTACCTTCAGTCCTGATTGGATTAACTGTGGAATAACTGTTTTTGAAGCACCATGAGGCAGCGCAGTAAAAACAACATCACATTTCATGGAAATTTCATCTATATTTAATTCCTCACAAACTGTATCTACAATACCCCGGAGATTCGGGTAGATATCAGATATTTTTTGTCCGACAAAACTTTGAGATACTACTGACGTAATCCGTACCTGGGGATGCTGGGCTGCAATTCTGACCAGTTCTATTCCTGCGTATCCAGTAGCACCTAATATGCCAACTTTGACCATTTTTGAGACCTCCTTATAATTATATGGATAACCAATATTAAAGTTAAAAATAAATTAATGCAGTTATCGATGAATTTAACCAACTTTAATATTTACAATATTTAGTTTTAAAGTTGGTTAATTATAATCATTACGAGCTATTAAAAATAAACAGCTGATAATGTTATAATTATACATTTTATTGTATAAAAATTCAATAGACATAGCATAATTTTTATCCAAAAATATATAACAAAAAAATGGAATATTTTAAGATGTAGAATGATAAAATTAAAGTAGTATAAAAGTTGTTGGTAGTTCGTAAGATAAATGAGAATAGTCTGTGAGCTAGTACCATGAACTGCCAACAATCATAAGGAGGGAGTGCTTTTGTGGAGAAAAAATTAAATTTTAAGCAACTAGAGAGTAATTTTAATGAATACGTTTCAGATTGGAAAATATCACAGATGATAGAACAGGAGAAACTTGAAGAATATCCTGAATGTCATAAACCATCTTGTATGAATGTTAATGAATTCATAAAAAATAATCAGTTTTCGAATTATAGGTAATATGATCATCTAACTTTAGGATTAAGCTAACCGGCATACTCAACAAAAATGATACATTGGGATGTATTTCTTCCTTCGTTGAGAAACGTCTCTATGTATCATTTTTTCTTTATATGATCAACTAAAATGTAGCTCTGCAATTGTGGATATTCATGGAACAGAAAGCACTATAGCCGATAGTCGAAAAAGCTATAAATTTTAAACAATTTCGTATTTTTTTAAATTGACAGTATTAACGGTAAAATTATAAAGTTATATTAATAGCGTAAAGTGCTTCACCAGTCAGGAAATGATAGCAGAAGGAGAAGAATGTATGCTAAAAGAAAAAACAGCAATTTATCCTTATAATGAGTGGGAAATAATTGAAGACGGTTTTAAGGCAGAAAACAACTACAGGAATGAAACCATCTTTGCTTTGGGAAACGGCTATATAGGTATGAGGGGTAATTTTGAAGAAGGATATACAGGTCCTTCGGGTACAGGATTGGAAGGTACTTATCTAAACGGATTTTATGAAAGCGAGGTCATAAAGTACGGTGAAATTGCCTATGGCTATGCAGAAAAAAGCCAGACCATGCTTAATGTGACCAATAGTAAGATCATTAAGCTCTATGTAGAAGATGAAGAGTTTCATATGCTTACAGGAGAGGTTACGGAATATAAGAGAGTGCTGGATTTAAAAGAGGGTACATTAAAAAGAAGTCTTAGATGGCGTTCACCAAAGGGAAGAGAAGTAAAAATAGAAGTAAAAAGGCTAATCTCCTTTAAAGATAAACATTTAGCTGCAATAAGCTATCAAGTAACCCCACTAAATTTTAACGGGACTATAAGGCTATTGTCAGCTTTAGACGGAAATGTTACCAATCTAACCACTGAAAATGACCCCAGGGTAGGCTCAGGGCTTCAGGGAAGGGTACTCAGTGTTGAAGACAAAATCATTGAAGATAACTTCGGAGCACTCATCCAAAAGACCAAAAACACTAACTTTACACTAGCCTGTGCAATGGAAAATGAAATACATGCAAAGAGCAGCTATAAACTGGAAAATATTTCTACAGAATTTATGGTGGGTGTTATTTATACTGTAGAAGCAAAAAAGGATGAGAAAATAACCCTCAATAAATATATATCCTATATCACCTCAAGAGACTTAAAAGAAGAACTGTTATTTACTATGGCCAAGGACATAGCAAATAGAGGGAAAGAAGAAGGATTTGAAAAAATTTTAAAACATCAGAGAGAATTTTTAGATGACTTCTGGTATCGTACTGATGTTGAAATAAAAGGAGATATCGCCCTTCAGCAGGGGATAAGGTTTAATATGTTCCACTTATTGCAGTCTGCAGGAAGGGATGGAAAAACCAATATTGCAGCCAAAGGTTTAACCGGAGAAGGATATGAAGGGCATTATTTCTGGGATACCGAAATATATATCCTGCCTTTCTTTTTATATAATAATCCCGGTATTAGCCGGAGGCTTCTGGAATACCGGTACAGTATTTTAGACAAGGCAAGAGAGAGGGCAAGACAGATGGCACATAAAAAAGGGGCCTTATTTCCCTGGAGGACAATAAACGGGGAAGAATGTTCGGCTTACTATCCTGCCGGAACTGCCCAGTACCACATTAATGCAGATATTGCCTTTGCCATTAAAAGGTACATGGAAGCTGCAGAAGATAACGACTTTTTAATTAACAACGGTGCAGAAATACTCTTTGAAACCGCAAGGCTGTGGGCAGACTTAGGAAAGTTTATTGAAAATAAAGGTAATAAATTTTGCATAAATTGTGTAACCGGACCGGATGAATATACTGCAATAGTCAATAACAACTGCTATACAAACCTTATGGCAAAAGAAAACTTACAATATGCCTATGATGCAGCAAAATGGCTCAAAGAGAACAAGATAGAAAAATACGAGCAACTGGTTAGTCAGCTTAATCTTGAAGAGGAAGAAATTGAGTTCTGGAAAAAAGCAGCTGATAATATGTATATACCCTATAATGAAGAACTTAAAATATACCCCCAGGACGACAGCTTCTTAGACAAGGCCGTATGGGATTTTGAAAATACGCCTAAAGAAAACTATCCGCTGCTTATGCACTACCACCCGCTGGTTATTTATAGACACCAGGTTTGTAAGCAGGCTGACGTGGTACTGGCATTATTTATGCTAGGCAATAAATTCACAAAAGAAGAAAAACAGAGAAACTATGACTACTATGAAAAAATAACAACCCATGATTCTTCCCTATCAACCTGTATCTTTAGCATTGTAGCAAGTGAAATCGGATACTATAAAAAAGCCTACAATTACTTTATGAATACAGCCCGGATGGATCTGGATGACTATCACGGAAACACAAAACACGGTATCCATGCTGCCAATATGGCAGGCACTTGGATGTGCCTTGTACATGGGTTTGCAGGCATGAGGATATACGATAATACCCTGAGCTTTAACCCGTACCTTCCGGAGAGCTGGGAAGAATACAGCTTTAAAATAACCTACAAAGGAAGACTGATAGGCGTAACTGTAAAAAGACATGAAACCAGCTATGAGCTATTAGAAGGAGAAGCATTAGAGATGGTTCATTGTGGACAAAAAATTTTCTTAGAGGCTCGTCAAATATTTAGCAATGTGATTTGATTGAAAGGTATTAATATAAAAATAGTGAGGAGTGGACAGTGGGGAGTGGGGAGTAAAACCAAAACCACAAAAAAGTCCGGTTTAGTAGGAAGAAGGATACGGCTTAGGGACATACCCCGATAAAATATGTAATAAAGGATGGATAATATATGAGGAAGCTCAAAGCTGCAATATTTGACTTGGATGGTGTCATCGTTGATACCGCCAAATACCACTTTCTTGCCTGGAAAAGGCTATCGGAAGAATTAGGTATTAACTTTACCATAGAAGATAATGAAAGACTAAAGGGTGTAAGCCGGATGAGGTCTTTAGAGATCATACTCGAAATTGGAGGAATAGATTTAAGTGAAGATGTCAAAGCCCAACTGGCAGAAAAAAAGAATGAGTGGTATAAAGAGTATATTAACCAGATGAATGAATCGGAAATATTAAAAGGTGCAAGAGAGTTTATTCTAAAGTTAAGAGAAAGAGGAGTAAAAACAGCTCTTGGCTCTGCAAGTAAGAACGCTAAAACAATCCTGGAAAAAGTAGGGCTCAGTGAATTGTTTGATGTGATAGTAGATGGGAATGTAGTAAGCAAGGCAAAGCCGGACCCTGAGGTGTTTATAAAGGCTGCAGAACAACTTGGTATTGCTCCGGAAAGCTGTGCGGTCTTTGAGGATGCACAAGCAGGTATACAGGCAGCAAAGGCAGCGGGGATGGCTGCTGTAGGAATTGGGACAAAAGAAGTACTAAAGGATGCAGATTATATAATAGCAGGCTTATATGAAGCGGACGTAAACCTCTTTAATTAGCTCAGAGTTCGGAGAGTTTTTGCAAAAATTCTCCGAACTTTTTATAGAGTAAATTTTCTTATATTTTGTTTTGTTAAAAATACAACATATATTATAATACTAGAATTTGCAAGAATTATCCTACATAGCGAGTGCTAAGAAAATAACTAATATTTTTGGCTTTAAAAAATAATCCTTATTGACATGAAAGTTGACACCATGATAAAATCATCACTAATTATATACTCTGCCCTGATTAAAATTAACATTTACAGATGTTAGCAGGGTAGAAAAAGCAGCGTGGAACAAGATGTAAACGTCAATTTTATGCTGCTGTTATAGGTAAAAAGTAATGAAGGAGAATAAATACATACTTATATTAAAGAGAGCCGGTGGCTGGTGTAAACCGGTATATGGTATGTAATATAGCTCGCTCCGGAACTGCACTACTGAAATTAATTAAGTAAGTACTGCCGGTGGTACCGTTAATACCAGAGTCCAAATGACTTAATGAGGCTGTTGCAGTGATGCAATAGTAAATTAGGGTGGTAGCGCGAATATTGAACCTCGCCCCTGAACGATATGATGTTTAGGTGCGGGGTTTTTATCTTAAGGAGGTCGAAATGAATGTCGGAATTTATTAATTTGACAATCGGTGATTTTTTAGATAATATTTCAAACCAATATCCGGATAATGATGCTCTTGTATATGTTGATAGAGGCTTAAGGTATTCTTATAAGGAATTCAATGAGGTATGCAAACAGGCAGCAAAAGGATTTATGAAACTTGGGGTCAAAAAAGGGGATCACATCGCTATCTGGGCAACCAATTATCCGGAATGGGTAATCACCCAGTTTGCCACTGCTAAAATTGGTGCGGTGCTGGTTACTGTAAATACGAATTATAAGATTTTTGAGTTGGAATACCTTCTTAGACAATCCGATTCCACAACCCTCCTTTTAATCGATGGTTTTAAAGATTCCAATTATGTGGAAATTCTTAATAAACTATGTCCTGAACTTAAAGATTCTGAACCGGGAAATTTGCAAACAAGTAAATTGCCTTACTTGAAAAATGTTATATATATCGGCGAAAAAGAACATCCGGGTATGTTTAAATGGCAGGATATTATGGAAATGGGTAGGGAGGTAAGTGATGAGGAGCTACACGAACGTCAAAGAAATCTTGACCCCCATGATGTTATAAATATGCAGTATACCTCAGGGACCACAGGTTTTCCGAAAGGAGTTATGCTTACTCACTATAATATCTTGAATAACGGATTCTTTATCGGAGAATGTATGAAATTTACTCATAAAGACCGTCTGTGTATTCCGGTACCATTCTTCCACTGCTTTGGATGTGTATTGGGAGTGATGGCTTGTGTAACTCATGGTGCAACGATGGTTCCAATAGAATATTTCAGACCGCTGGAAGTTCTTCAAGCAATTGAAAAAGAACGCTGCACTGCTGTCCATGGCGTTCCTACCATGTTCATTTTTATGTTGGAACATCCAGAGTTTGATAAGTTTGACTTGTCTTCATTAAGAACAGGGATTATGGCAGGTTCACCATGTCCTATCAAGGTTATGCAGCAGGCAGTGGATAAAATGGGTATGAGGGAAATTACAATTGCTTATGGACAGACCGAAGCTTCCCCTGTTATCACACAGACCAGGGTAGAGGATTCTATAGAGCTAAGGGTAAGCACTGTAGGGAGGGCTCTTCCAAATGTAGAGGTGAAAATCATTGACCCTGAGACAGGAAAAGAAGTTCCGAGAGGAGTACCGGGTGAATTGTGTGCAAGAGGATATCTTGTCATGAAGGGATATTACAAGATGGAAGAAGCTACCCGTAAAGCCATAGATGACGAAGGATGGCTGCATACGGGAGACCTGGCAACAATGGACGAGAACGGATATTGTAAGATAACGGGTAGAATTAAGGATATGATTATACGCGGTGGCGAAAATATTTATCCGAGAGAAATAGAAGAACTTCTTTATACCCACCCGGCAGTTCAGGATGTACAGGTGGTTGGAGTACCCAGCAAGAGCATGGGTGAAGAAATTATGGCATATATTATTGTAAAAGACGGTGCTTCTCTTACTGTTGAAGAAGTAAAACAGTTTGTGTTGGATAATATGGCAAGGCATAAAGTGCCGAAATATGTAAAATTTGTTGCCAGCTATCCTATGACAGCCAGTGGAAAAATACAGAAGTACAAACTGAGGGAAATGGCTATTGCAGAATTGGGACTGGAAGAAGATGCGGCTATAGAAACTGCGTAAATGGAATTTACGAAAATACGGTGGGTATGACGCCTATAGAATACAAAAGGAAAGGATAGTGTGAAAATATATGTCAACCGTATACTTTTCAGAATATGTTTCGCCAATAGGCAGCCTATATGTTGCAGCCAGTGAGGAAGGAATATGTAATATAGCATTTCCCGGGCAATATGAGAGTGATTTCATGGTATGGCTGCAAAAAAATTTTAACAGTATTGTTCAGCAGAAAACCGATATTCTTAGGTGTGCCATTGCCCAACTGACAGAATATTTCAACCGGCAAAGGACTGTGTTTACAGTACCCTTGCATTTAATAGGTACGCAGTTTCAGAGAAAGGTGTGGAATGAATTGATAAAAGTGCCTTATGGCACTACTGTTACTTATGGGTATATTGCTTCAAAAATAGGTAATCCCAAAGCTGGCAGAGCTGTAGGAGGAGCAAATAATAAAAATCCTGTACCTATCATTGTGCCCTGCCACCGGATTATTGGACAAGGAGGAAAACTGGTGGGTTATGGTGGTGGATTAGAGCTCAAACAAAAATTACTTGCTATTGAAGGTGTGAAATGCTAAAATACATGCAATAAAGGTACATGTGCCCTTATTGCATGTATTTTACTTTTTCAAACACTTCATCCGGAGAAATACCTTTTGCTTCAATTACAGTTACATCTTTAGAATTTTTGGATACAACGCTTTTATCTTCAACAATTACAATATCATAATTTCCTAATTGCATGCCGATGATCCTGTCGTCAGATAAAGGGTCGTATGCAATTCCGTTTTCTTCTAAAACATTTCGAACTTCTAACAGGCTGCCCTGAACTCCGATATTAGACATAAAACGATCACCTCAATAAAATATTTTCGGTAAATAGTTTAACCATTATAATAGCAATGTATTACAGCAATAACTTTTCAATCTGGTCTAACATTTCTTCAAATACCTTTAACGCATCCACAATGGGTTGTGGTGTCGATAAATCTACCCCGGCCTTTCTGAGGATTTCAATAGGATAATCGGAATCACCGCTGCTTAAAAATCCGATATACCTGTCTACCGCAGGCTGACCTTCTTCAAGAATTTGTCTGGACAGAGAAGTTGCAGCTGCAAATCCTGTAGCATACTTGTAGACGTAGAAACTGTTATAAAAATGGGGAATCCTGGACCATTCCATGTCTATTTCACTATCAACAAACATTTGATCACCAAAATATTGAACGTTTAAATAATGGTAGATGTCAGACAGAAGCTGGGGAGTTAGTGCTTCGCCATTTTCAGCCTTTTCGTGAATGATCTTTTCAAATTCGGCAAACATCACCTGCCTGAAAACAGTTCCGCGGAATTCATCCAGGTAGTGGTTGATTAAATAGGCTTTTTCATTTTGATCCTTTGTATTTTTTAAAAGGTGGTGCATTAATAAAGATTCATTTACTGTAGAGGCAACCTCGGCAACAAAAATTTTATATTGGGAATAGATATATGGCTGATGCTTATTGGTATAATAGGAATGCAACGCATGCCCCATTTCATGGGCAAGGGTGAATACATCCTTCATGGTCCCCTGATAATTCAGCAGCACATAGGGATGCGTAGTATAAGCTCCCCAGGAATAGGCTCCTCCGGTTTTTCCTTCGTTTTCATATACATCAATCCATCCCTCGTTAAAGCCCATTTTTAATGCTTTAATATAATCATCGCCCAGGGGCTGGAGTGCTTTTTCTACTATTTCCAATGCTTCTTTATAATAAATGTGCTTGTTCATTTCTTTTACCAGAGGAGTATATAAATCATACATATGAAGTTCCTCCAGTTGCAGCACCTTTTTCCTCAAAGCTACATACCGGTGCATAAGGTGTAAATGATTGTGAATGGTATTGATTAAGTTATCGTATACTGATTTGGGTACGTTATCCGGATCCAGGGATGCTTCCAAGGCGGAAGGATATTTTCTGGCTCTTGAATAAAAAATATTTTTCTTCACGTTAGCATTGAGTGAAGCTGCCAGGGTGTTTTTTTGCTTGATATAGGAGCTGTATAATGCTTTAAATGCGTCCTGCCTTACCCTGCGGTCACCGCTTTCCATATAATGAATAAAGTTACCCTTTGTAAGCTCAACTTCTTCATCTTTTTCATTTTTTATGTTTGGAAACTTTATATCGGCATTGTTGAGCATGGTAAAAATATCCCGGGCAGCGCCGGCAATTTCTCCGGTTGCAGCCAGCAGTGCCTCTTCATTTGAAGACAGCACATGTTTTTTCTGACGTAAAATCTCATTGATATAATGATTGTATACTTCTAATTCCGGCTCTTTATTTAAAAATTCCTGCAGTTTTTGTTCAGGAATGGAGATAATCTCCGGTGTAATAAAGGAGAGAGCACCGGACACTTCAATAGATAGGCTCTTAGCACGATCAGCTAGTGCTTGATATGTAGCATTCGTATTATCCTCATCCCTTCTCATGCGGGCATAAACAAAAACCCTTTCGGTGAGGCTGGATAGTTCGTCGCTAAGTTTTAATGCCTGCAAAAGCGTTGTTGACGAATCCGCCAGCTTATCTTTGTATTGAGCCATTTGAGGGATCAATTCCTTAACCTTGACAAAATCTTTTTCCCATTCATCATTGCTTGCATAAATATCTTCCAGTTTCCACTTATATTGCTGTTCGATTTCTTTTCTCTTGGGTAGTTTATTATTTTTATTTTCTATCATTCTACTGGTCCTCCTTTGGTGCATTAGTTATGTTATATAGTATATTATATCATAATTATTGCTTAGCTATTTAGGATATAATTATTGAAGTGTTATTTTCTGTATCTTTTTCAAAATATTAATTTTTATTTTATACTATATATTTACTGATAATGATTTTGCATGGCAGATAAAGTAAATAAATTCACAGTTCACAGTTCACGGTTCACAGTAAAAGCTATTAAATCGTTTACTACTGTGAACTGAAAACTGTTAACTGTGAACTATATAGTTTGTATCACTATTATTGAAGAGAAATATAAGCAGATAATGTTATAAAAAAGTAAGATTTGAAGCAAATAACGTTAATTAGGGGATTGTATTTTGCAGCATCTTTAAGTAAAATATAACGTAAGCATAAAAGTATTATTAAAGCTAAAAATGTGCGGGAATTATGAAAGCTTAACAGGAGGTAAAATTATTTATGTCTTTACAAATTAGAATTGAAAAAACAAAAACACCAAAGCAAAAGCCTGATCAAAATAAATTAGGTTTTGGGCAATATTTTACTGATCATATGTTTATCATGGACTATACCGAGGGAAAAGGCTGGCATGACCCAAGGATAGTTCCTTATGCGCCTTTGCAGCTTGACCCTGCAACCATGATGCTTCATTATGGCCAGGCCATTTTTGAAGGGATGAAGGCTTATAAAGCAAAAGATGGCAGGATTCTTTTATTCAGACCCAAAAAAAATATGGAAAGAATCAATATTTCCAACGACAGACTTTGTATTCCGCCAATAGATGTTGACTTTGGCGTTGAAGCAGTTAAAACCATTGTAGAAGTAGACAAGGATTGGATTCCGGAGGCAGAGGGAACTTCTCTCTATATAAGACCGTTTATCATTGCAACCGATCCGTTTCTCGGAGTCAGGCCTTCACAAACCTACATGTTTATCATTATACTGTCACCAGTAGGTGCATATTATCCAGAAGGTATTAATCCAGTTAAAATATATATAGAAACTGAATATGTTCGAGCTGTAAAAGGCGGCGTTGGTTTTGCAAAAACCTGCGGCAACTATGCTGCCAGCATAAAAGCCCAGATGGAAGCTAAGAAAAAAGGGTACACCCAGGTTCTATGGCTGGATGGTGTTGAAAGAAAATATATCGAAGAAGTTGGAACAATGAATGTATTCTTCAAGATAAACGGTGAGATTATTACGCCATCCCTGGAAGGCAGCATACTTGCCGGTATAACCAGAGACTCCTCTATTGAACTGTTAAGGTCATGGGGATTAAAGGTTACCGAAAGAAGAATTTCCATTCAAGAGCTATATGATGCCCATGCAAACGGTACTTTGGAAGAAGCCTTTGGTACCGGAACTGCTGCAGTTATTTCTCCTATAGGAGAATTCAACTGGAATGGAAATATTATCACTGTTAACCAAGGGAAAATTGGAGAAATATCTGAAAAACTTTATAATACTATTACCGGCATTCAAAATGGAGAGATTGAAGATATATTCGGATGGACGGTAGAAGTGAAGTAATATCAATATAAAAGTTTAGTGAGGCGCATTTAATATTCTTCAAAAATAAAATATACGCCCTACTAAACTTTTATGCTTTAATGTGAAAACAGCTCGGAGTTTGGAGCACGGAGAGAGCCGCCAGATCTAGGTTTGGTGCTATTTTCATCGGTATTTGTGATCTGTAAAGATAGATCGCTGAACCGGACTTTTTCAGTGATTTCGGACGGTTCGTCTGTCGCATGCGGTTTTCATGCGACTGAGGAACTGTCCCTATGTCGAAGCCCTGAACAGTCAAGCATATTTTCATCATTATTTGTGCCGGGATAGCCCGGCGTGGAGGCTAATATGAAAGTATTGTTAACAACATTAAATGCAAAATACATACATTCTTCCTTGGCATTAAGATACTTGGAGAAATACTGCCAAAATGGAAATTATGAAATGGTTGTGGAAGAATACACAATTAATGACCATCTTGATTCCATTACAGCCAACATCTATAAAACTGGCACAGATATCATTGCTTTTTCATGTTACATATGGAATATCTCCATGATTTTGGAGATTGCAGACCGGCTAAAAAAAGTGAAACCGGACAGCATTATTATACTAGGAGGTCCGGAAGTATCCTATGATGCCGGGGAGATTTTAAGCAAACATACATTTATTGACTATATTATCGTGGGAGAAGGGGAAGAAACCTTAAAGGGGCTATTAGAATATCTAACAAATGGACAACAGCCACTAGAAAATATGAAAGGAATTGCTTACCGGGATGCGTATAAAAATATCATTATCAATGAAAGCAGGCCTCTTATATGTGATTTGGATAAAATTCCAAGCCCTTACAGCGAGAGAGATATTTCTAAATTAACAGGAAAAATCGTATACTATGAGACTTCACGGGGCTGTCCTTTTAATTGCAGTTATTGCCTTTCATCTACTATTCATGGGGTAAGATACTTTTCAATGGATAGAGTAAAATCGGACCTGCTGTTTTTGATAAAAAATGACGTAAAGCAGGTAAAGTTGGTAGATAGGACTTTTAATTGTGATAAAGACAGGACCATGGAATTGTTTAAGTTTTTGGTGGAAAATCAAAAAAATACCTCTTTTCACTTTGAAATTGCAGCTGACTTGCTTGACGATAAAATGATTGAATATTTGGCCGGTATTCCAAAAGGATTATTTCAGTTTGAAATAGGGGTTCAGTCTACCAACTTGAATACGATTAGCGCAATAGATAGGAAAACCAACTTTGAAAAATTGGCTGCTAATGTAAAAAAGTTGAGCCGGGTTGATAACATACATCTTCACCTGGACCTCATTGCCGGGCTGCCAGAAGAAGATTACCAGTCGTTTATACGGTCCTTTGATGATGTATACCGGCTTTCTCCCCATGTATTACAGATGGGCTTTTTAAAGTTGCTCAAAGGTTCAAAGATTAGACAGCAGGCGGGGGAATATGAATATCAGCACACCACCCTTCCACCCTATGAAGTATTACGAAATAAATGGATAGGCTATGGAGAAATATTAAAATTGAAAGGTGTGGAAGATGTTTTGGAAAAGTATCATAATTCAAAGGTCTTTGAAAAATCCCTGGGGTATATATTGAAGAGGTTTTACAAATCACCTTTTAAGTTTTTTGAAGACCTGTCGGAATATTTTGCACAGGAAGGGATGGACAGGCTGGCCCATAGCAGAAAAGCCTTATATGATATACTTTTTGAATTTTATAATAAAAGATTCGGGATAGAAGTTGATATTTTCAGTCAATATTTAAAATTCGACCTGTTCTATCATCAGAAAGGGATACAGCCGCCTTATTGGGCAAAAAGCAAAGATATCCCGGACTTTAAGGAAAAGTGTTTTAATTTTCTTAAAAATGAAGAAAATGTTCGCAAGTTTTTGCCCCAATATATAGAGATACCGCCAAAAAAGATTATTAAAGAAGTAGATTTTCATGTTTTTGATTTTGATGTATTGGCTGATATTTTCAATGACAGGCCGGCCAAGCAAGAGACTGTAGTGCTGTACGATTATCAATTTTCCAAGGTGTATAATGTTACTGCACAATTCAATAATAAATAAAGAGAAAAAATTCTTTTAATTTTCGGCAATATCATATATAATAATTCATTATTAATGATTAGGAGTTAAATCGATAAGTTAATTTTAAGCTAATTTCTCCGGGCTCCAAACTCCGGGCTCTGAGCTAGTGTAATGGAGGTATGTGTGTGAATAACGAAATTGTTCTGGTACTTGACTTTGGCGGACAATATAACCAGCTTATTGCAAGAAGGGTAAGGGAATGCAACGTATACTGTGAAGTGCTTCCCTATCATGTATCTATAGACAGGGTCAAAAGTATGAATCCCAAAGGTATTATTTTTACCGGGGGGCCAGCCAGTGTTTATGCAGAAAATGCTCCTGTGTGCAGTAAAGAGATATTTGAATTGGGTGTACCGGTGCTTGGCATCTGCTACGGGACACAGTTGATGAGCCACCTTTTAGGAGGGAAAGTGGCCAGAGCACCTAAGAGGGAGTATGGGAAAACAGATGTTAACCTCGACTGTTGCAGTAAATTGTTTGAGAATATTGAAAAAAATACGGTGTGCTGGATGAGTCATACCGATTATGTCGAAATTCCTCCAGCCGGATTTAATGTAATTGCAAAAACTGACAGCTGTCCGGTAGCGGCTATAGAGCATAAAGAAAAGAATTTATATGGTGTTCAATTCCACCCCGAAGTGGTGCATACACCTAAAGGAAAGGAAATACTGAGAAATTTCTTATATAATATTTGCGGATGTAAAGGTGACTGGAAGATGTCTGCCTTTGCTGAGCAGTCTATAAAAGAAATCAGGAATAAAATTGGAGACAAAAAGGTTCTTTGTGCATTATCCGGCGGTGTAGATTCCTCAGTTGCTGCCGTAATGATTCATAAAGCAGTAGGCAAGCAATTAACGTGTATTTTTGTAGACCATGGTCTGCTTAGAAAGAATGAGGGTGACCAGGTAGAGCAGGTATTCAGAGAACAATTTGACATGAATTTAATCAGGGTAAATGCCGAAGACAGATTTCTAAGCAGGCTTGCGGGTGTTTCTGATCCAGAGAGGAAAAGGAAAATAATTGGTGAGGAGTTTATAAGGGTATTTGAAGAAGAAGCTAAAAAAATAGGTGCTGTAGATTATCTTGTCCAAGGCACGATATATCCTGATGTGATCGAAAGTGGAGCAGGTGATGCTGCAGTTATAAAGAGCCACCACAATGTTGGAGGACTTCCGGACTACGTGGATTTTAAAGAAATTATTGAACCGTTGAGAAATCTTTTTAAGGATGAGGTAAGACAGGTTGGTTTGGAATTGGGCATTCCAGAGCATATTGTATGGAGGCAACCTTTCCCGGGACCGGGTCTGGCAATAAGGGTGATTGGCGAAGTGACAAAAGAAAAGCTTGATATATTAAAAGAAGCCGATGCAATATTCAGGGAAGAGATAGCATTAGCAGGTTTACATCGCGATATACACCAGTATTTTGCTGTCTTGACAGGTATGAAGAGTGTAGGTGTAATGGGGGATGAAAGGACCTATGATTATACCATTGCACTCAGGGGAGTGACTACCACAGATTTTATGACTGCCGATTGGGCTAGAATACCCTATGATGTTTTAGAAAAGATTTCAAACAGAATTGTGAATGAAGTAAAACACGTAAACAGATTGGTTTATGATATTACAAGCAAACCGCCAGCGACTATTGAATGGGAATGATATATTAAATCCCCGAAAACCCTTATTATTCAAGGGTTTTCTGGGATTCGTTTTCGTTTGTGGTATTATTTTGGCATTGGGATTCTGGATTTCTAATTTTCTGCAATTCTTCAGCTAATTGTATACCTTTGTTAGGGTAAAGATGTGCATATGTTTCCCAAGTTGTTTGCACATTCTCATGTCCCAGGCGTTCAGAAATAAGGAGTATTGGCTGTTCCATTTCAATCAATAATGAGGCATGGGAATGCCTTAGGTCGTGGACTCGGATCCTCTTGACGCCGGCACGCTCTGAGTAATAATCCAAGTTTTTATTAAGCGTGGACTTGGTGAAATAAAATATCTTGTCAGTATCCTTAATCTCATACAAGGAATTTATATAGCCCTGTATCTCATTATATAAGAATTCAGGTATCGGTACCTTTCGGGCGCTTTTAGTAGTCTTTGGATCATATATCCGATCCTCACCGTTTTTCCTTGAAGATGTTTTGTTTACATCAATAACTTTTTCCGGCCAAATATCTTTAGGAGTGAGAGAAATACATTCACCGACACGCAGGCCGGTCCAAAACATTATCTCATAAGCAAGTTTTAAAGCTGGTTTATCTACAGTTGAAATAAACTGTTCAAACTCGTCAAGTGTCCATATTTCCATTTCATCTGCTTTCTTTTTTCCCATACTACCGGCTATGCGGACTGGATTTCCAGGTAATTTATAGTATTTTACCGCATAATTAAAAATGGCACTTAATTGATTGTTTATTGTTTTAAGATATGTCAAGGCATAGCCTTTTTCATTTTTTATAAGATCATTTTGCCATTTCCTTACATGGGTAGCTTCTATTTTGTTTATGGGAAGTTTTTTAAAAAATGGCAGAATATGAGTATCTATAATATTTTTCTTAGTGTCCATAGTGCTTTCTTTTAAGCGAGTGGATACGTCCTCCATATATAATTCAACAAGGCTTTCAAATGCCATATCGCAACTCTGGTTAGATTTATTCAGAAATTCACGCTCGTAATCTTTGGCATCCTTTTGTTTAATAAATCCTCTTTTCTTTTTAAGTTTACGTGTGCCTGTCCAATCTGTATAGTAAAAACTTGCATACCAGGTTCCACGTTTTTCGTCTTTATATACAGGCATAATAACACCCCATTTTGCAGAATAACCCCACCCCTATATAGGGCGGGGTTTTGGTTATTTATCATTCTGACTTCTACGTAAATACATATCAAGTCGAGTGAATATTGATTCAATCCTTTCTTGTAGTTCAGTATCAGAAAGTCTGTCCTGCTGGTGACGCTTTAAGTGTTCCACATTCTTTCCATTAAGCCATTTACTGAATTTACGTTTTATAATTTCATATCTATAACTTCCAACATAAAGAAAATGGACATACTTATAATCTTTATCTTCATAAACAACATATCTGTTGAAATCCGGATCGTTTCTGCCTTTGTCATATGTAAGCAGGTAATTCTTTGTTGAGAGAATATTTTCATAGTATGATATATATTCTCCCCAGCGGTTAAGGTAATCGAGCATAGAAAGCCTTAACCTGATTAAAATTTTGTCTAAACACTCAAATTCTTTATCATTAAGTTTATCTCTGTTCATTTCTAAAATACGATAGCAATAATCCGTAAAATCTAATCCGGACTCATAATTTCTAGTGTAAGTAAAAAATTCATTTACAAAATTACACAAAGGATAACTCAAAAGCGCTTTAACAGAAATATAGGTGTCTTTATATCTTTTTAAATAATCTTGAAGCATCCAATTACCCCTATTGAACTTCCTTATTCCATCCAACACCATATTCAAATATATATTTTTCAGTTGCTGTGTCTGCCCATAATATCCTGACATTTACTTTTCTCATTCCATCAGGCATTTTTGTTAGTCCTGCTTCTTGCACCATATCAACTGCAGTATTTCTGAAAGTCATAAATTGTCCTTTTAATAGTTCATGATTTTTAGAAATTTGAATTAGCACTTCAATTGTACTATCGTTCTCAGATCCACTTACAAAAATATCAAGGAAATATTGCTTTTCTTGTTTTTTGGCTTTCTCATCATTCATTCTTTCCTCTTAAAATATTACTTCTATTCTTTGCTTTTCCTAAGCGTGCTTCTCTAATGCTGATGACATTTCGTCTTTTGCTTTTTTAAACTCTTCATTGGAGTCCAAGTATAATTGGACTAATTTGTCTATTAATAAATTCATGTCATTTTTGTATTTTGCTTGTATTTCAATTATGCTAGTTAATGAATCAGATATGTTTAAATCATATCTTTCAAATTTAAAATCCTTTATAGCTCTTCTGAGATCGAGAATGGTGTTTAAGGTTGCTTCGTAGATTTCTAATGCAGCTTTATTATGCGATTTTACGTCTCTATTAATAAGAAGGTAGAATTTGTCCACTACTGATGTCATTATTTTAGCCATTTCATCAGGAAGACTTTTGTAATGCTTTATTAATAGAGCAATATCATTATCAAAGACCATATCCTTATAGTTTAAATCATTAGTACGTCCCAATAAATAATCTATAGAAACGCCGAAAAAATCAGCCAGTTTCTCTAATATTTCAAAGCTTGGCTGTTTACCTTTAGTTTCATATCCTGCAATAGTGGGTCTTCCAACTCCAATATGTATAGCTAATTCATCTTGTGTGATTTTTTTCTCTTCTCTAAGCGACTTTAATCTTTGTCCAAAGTCCATTATTTATCACCTCCTGTAAATAAGATTATATACTACGGTGTTCCCATAATAAACATAGGTGTCTAAAATCAACAAATTCGTATTAAAACCTCTTGACAATGTTCCTATTTGAAACTATAATTTAGATAGATGTTCCTAAAAGACACATTTAAGGAGGTGTTTTTATGAGAAAAAAGCTAAAGGAAATTAGAATTAAGAGAAATTTAACGCAAAAAGAACTTGCGGAACTTGCGAAGATAGATCGAGTAACATATACAAATATTGAGCTTGGCAACAAAAATCCCTCCCTTTCCGTAGCAAGAAAAATAAAAGATGCGTTGCAATACGAAGGCGATGATATTTTTTTTGAAAATAATAGTGTCTAAATGGAACATTTTTTATAAGGTTATTATAGTGCAAAAGGTAGGTGTAATAAATGGGAACCAACCCTACAAAAGCAATGGACAACATATACTGCCGCTGTAGAAAAGAGGCAGCAAAGTACAATGACAAGCTAAACAGCAGGGAAGGAGCAGCCGAACTGCTTGGAGTTTCAGTTTCATCACTTGCAGATTATGAACTTGGTAACACAAAAGTAGTACCGGTGGACAAAGTGGTTTTGATGGCAGACCTCTACAACGCACCGGAGATTAAAAATTATTATTGCACTAATGAGTGTCCGATCGGAAGAAATACGGTTCCCAAGTTAGAGATTGAAGAACTCGATCGGTTAACAATCAAGGTTTTATCATCGCTTCGATTTATTGATGATATAAAGGATAAGCTCATTGATATAGCTGCAGATGGAGTTATAACAGAGCATGAGAAGCCAGCGCTTGAAGAAATACTACGAGCATTAGATCAAATAGCAGTATACAGCCAAGAACTGCGGCTTTGGGCAGAAAAAACTTTTAAATAGGGGATGGGATTTATGAGCAGGCGATTTGTTGATATTACTGGAGAACGTTATGGACGATTAATTGTTTTACGTCATGTTGGCTTTGCAGAGAACCACCAAAGCCTCTGGGAATGTCAATGCGACTGTGGAAAGACACATATTGTTCCTAAAAAAAGCCTTACCGGAGGAGGCACCAAAAGTTGCGGCTGTCTTCGTAGTGAACGTACCAAGATAGGATGCACAAAGCACGGGATGATAACACACAGTAAGCGAGCAAAAATTTATGATGTTTGGGTTGCAATGAAGCAACGGTGTACAAATCCGAATAATAAGTACTATAGACGATATGGTGGCCGTGGTATAAGAGTTTGCCAAGAGTGGATCAATGATTTTAAAGCCTTTTATGATTGGTCTATAGCAAATGGATATTCTGAGGGGTTACATTTGGATCGCATAAATAATGATGGTAGTTATTCACCGGATAATTGTCACTGGATAACAAATCAAGAGAACCAAAAAAACAAAACTCATAATAACCAATATACAGTTTGTAAATGAGAAAGGAGGAGCAGATATGGCATTCTTCCAGGTTGAAGATGTTATGGCATTACTCGGCGTATCTAAATCTAAGGCATACAAGATTATTCAATCTCTAAATGTATTTGTCAAGTGAAAAATGGACCTTTTTATAATTAAATTTTACCCCCCTTAAAGATGACATTAGTGTAAATAATTAACATTAACATGTTCCTTTCACATAGGGAAAAAACTTTTTCAAGAATCCAGTTGACAACAAGCCTCCCCTCTATGATTAGCCAGC